>USBU01000212.1 GCA_900553005.1 uncultured Eubacteriales bacterium
CGAGATGTAGCTCCGTCTCGTGGGCTCGGAGATGTGTATAAGAGACAGCGTATAACCTTTAGTTTCTTCCTCGGTCATCAGATAAATTTTAATGCCGTCTCTATAAAAAGCAATATTTGAAAGAGCTTTGATTTCGGTTTCCTTTCCCTTTGAATCGCTGCCGCCGCCGGACTCGTCCCCGCTGCCGGCGCTGCCGCCGGATCCGCTGCCGCCTTTATCCAGCTTGCTGTCCTTTTCGCTTATGTCTATACACGGAATATATGCGCATTTTGATATGCTGTTGCTTTCCGACAGAAATTTAAGCAATGTGACGGCCGGCATAGCCGTACCCGTCGCGTTATGCTCGATAAGATTGCTCAGCCCGTTGCTTGACGCTTCCGATAGCAAGTTGGACATTTCTATTGTCTCCTGCGCGCTTTTCCCAGGCGAAAGCACCAGATATGCGCCGGGAATTATCTTTCCCGAAGAAAGAAAGTAATTCAGATGCGGAAGTATATTTTCATCGCCGAAAGTATCTCCTACGACTATTAATCCGCACAGTCCCAACTCCAGTTCCTTGCCCATTTTAAGCCTGAGCTTTTCAAGCGCGGAGCTGATTGATTCTCCTTCCGCGCCTACGTTCAGCCTTTTTGTAGAACCGTTCTGACTCTCCTGCGGCATTACGGCCGTTGCCGAAACTCTGTAACCGGCTTCTACTTTATCTATACCCATAACCGTAAGCAGCAGCTTTGTTTCTATTTCCGGCATACTTGTAATTCCTTTAGGAAGCAGCAGCAATAATATTATGAACGCCGCTATTAAAATTTTATAAACGTTAAGAAGCCTGGCTTTGTTTTTTGGAGTTCTTACGTCCATTTCTTCCCTCCGTTTCTCCTCCCTTAAGCATAGAAGGCCGATGATAATTCGGTTTATATTTGATAAAAGTCAGAATCAGCAGAAAAAACGGCATGACTACCGCAGGCGGAATCACGATATATCTTGCGATTCCCGTACACACCAGAAATACCACGTTTTCGTTTGACAAAAGAAAGGTTGTCAAAAAATAAATTACTACGGCACAGCAGACGGATATGAGATAATTATTGCGGCTGCCAACTATAAAAGATACGTTGCGGGTAAGGAAATAAAATACGATTGCCAGCTTCATAAATACACTGAACAGCCATATGCAATAAAACAGAAGATCGAAACGCCCGTAATCCTGAGAATTTAAGCTGAACTGAGTCATGTTGCTGATATTGTTTCCGTAATCGATCAGAGTGCCTATATTGGCGTAAGTTGCAAACAGCATTGTCGAAAACAAAAGCACAAACGCGCTGGCTATAATTTTACTTATATATGTGGCAAGTATAAATCCTTTGCTGAGCTTTATATTGCCCAAAAATATCAAAAGAAAGGTTATATCGCCGAACCACATAGGAAACATCAGCAGACCTTCCGCTACGGGCCCGAAGCCTTGTTCCAGAAAAGGCAGCAGATTATCGCCCTGCATATCGCCTATAAGAAGTCCCGACAGTACCAGCGTGCTTACAAGCACTACCGGCAGAATAAGCTCAGAAGTCCGCCCTATACCGCGCAGCGAACGGATGGAAAACGAGCATAGAAGAACAAGCAGCGGTATGATCATTATGCTCCAGTTTATTTCGGCATACATGGTCACTGAAAAAAACATCTTTACTTCGCTTAACACCAGCAGACATTTAAGAAGAATGAACAATGAAAATATGCCTATGACGATTCTGGAAACAATTTTGCCCAGTGCATCCGTAAGAATATCGTAAATCGTTTTATCCGGATTTCTTTTGGCTATAATCAGCAGAAAAGTAAGGTCGATAAATTCCACCGCTATCCAGATCATCATGATCAAATAACTGTCCTTGCCCACTATACGCAGCATCAGCGCCGGCAGCATGAACATTTTAACGGCAAGAGCAATCAGAAACTGCACGGCAACAAACTGCTTGGTCGTAACTTGTTTACCTTCCATTGTTATGATCCCCCTGTCGTCTTTTGTTGACGTTTTTAATGGTCGTCGGCCTGTCGTTCATGCGCAGCAGCGACACGCGGTAAAACGAATCTTTAAGATCTGAAAACACCAGCGGAGCAAACGGAGCCATATACGGCACGCCGAAGCCGCTGAGCGTACACAGATACAGTACGAGATAAAGCATTCCGCACAGAAGAAAATACATTCCGCCAAAGCCGCCAAGCAAGGTGAAAGCGACTCTTAAAAGCGTCAGCGTACCCTCCTGATTGGGCGCGGTGTAAAGCGCAATCGAGCTGAGCGCAGTTATCATGACTGCGGGCGAGCTGATTATACCGGCTTTTACCGCAGTATCGCCCAGCACAAGCGCGCCGACGATGCTCATGGCCATACCCACGGCGCGCGGCATACGGACGCTGGCTTCACGTATGATTTCAAACAGCAAAATAACAAACAATACTTCCGTAAGCGGAGACAGCGGAATCCCGTTTACCGCAGTCATTACAGTGATAAGAAACCTAAGCGGAATCATACTGTAATGAAATTCCTGCAGCGCAACGTAAAGACCGGGCAGCAAAATCGAAAAGAAAATAGATGCCAGACGGATTATTCTCAAAAATGTCGCCAGCGAAGCTCTCTCGTAATAATCCTCGCTGGTCTGATAATCCTCCATCATCATAAACGGTATCGTAACGACCATTGGAGAGCCGTCAACTATAATCGCAACGCGCCCCTCCAGAATTTTGGCGGCAACAATATCGGGCTTTTCGGTAACGCCGGTCTGATGAAATATCGACAGCGGTCTTTCTTCCAAAAGCGGCTGAACATAATGACTGTCAACAAGCGCGTCTATATCCACCGCTTTCAGCTTTTTCCGCACGCTGTCGATACTGTCTCTTATACACATCTCCGAGCCCACGAGACGGAGCTACATCTCGT
>USBU01000213.1 GCA_900553005.1 uncultured Eubacteriales bacterium
GGGCTTTGAATTTTCCGAAAGCGTCGTCAGATATACGCTTTCCGGCAGAATCGTCGTGTTTGCAGAGCTTTCCGAAGCGGATAAATTAAATGCCGTAAAACTGACGGAGCCCGTTTCTACCACCGCGCACGGGCGGGAATATCACAATCGCGTCGGTCGTATCGGGCTTGAAATCGGAATGCCGTATAGCTATATGAATACGATCATAGGTAAATTATTCGGAGAAAAATTCGATTATCGTGAAAAGCTTCTCTCTTTAACGCCGAGAGAATTATACGCGTTTGTTATCAATAATTTCGAACTTTTGCGCCGTACCTGCCGCTTGGCCATGGCGGCGCAGCTGGAGCAGCTTGTATTTTCGCCGGATACAATATCCGAAAAGCCTTTTACGATTCCGCACTCAACGTTGTTTACATACGACTTGCAAAGTAAAGTGCAAACGTTAAGCGACAAAAATGTTTACGACGGATATCTTATGTCGGCGGAGCCGCGGTCTTCGGCTGAAAAGAAATTTGAAAAGTTTTGCGAGAATTTTCACGCCGTTGACTGGTTTTACAAAAACGGGGATAAAGGCGACGAATATTTCTCTATCGTTTACGTCGATAACGGCAACCGGCAAAAGCTTTTCTATCCCGACTATATTGTCAGTGTAAACGGCGAGATATGGATTATCGAAACAAAGGGCGGCTTTGATAAGTCGGGCGTAAGCGAAGATATCGATATTTTTTCGCCTAAAAAGTTTGACGTATTAAAAACGTATCTTGGCAAACACGGTCTTAAAGGCGGTTTTGTCCGTTTTGACCAGCAAAGCGAAGAGCTTTGCATTTGCACCGACAATTATAGTGACGATATATATTCTGACGACTGGAAAATTTTAAGAGAAGTGTTTGAATGATTTTCAATTCGACGCGGCGCCGTAAAAAGTTATTTCCGATTGCGTTTCCGTGTTAAACCGAATTATAGCGCTTTAGCTTCAGATTTTTAAACGGAGGTAAAATATGATAAAAAAATTAACGCTGGCGGCGACCGTATTGTTGGCCGTCGTTATAGGTTTTTTGACTATAGCGCCGTCAAATATGTCTTTCGACGACGCCGGATATAATTCCAAAAACGTTTTGGAGCATCTTCAGGTAATATCTGACAAGCCGCATTCGGTAACCGATTACGAGGCGCATGAGGAGGTGCGTCGTTATCTTCTTAAAACGGCCGAGGACTACGTCGGCGCGGAAAACGTCGCGGAGCGTAATTATCTTACGCCCGGCAACCTGAATCCCACCGACGGAATCGAGTACGTCGGCGCGGATTTGGTAGAGGCAAACGGCGTAGACTGCGAATACGATATAAGAAACGTGCTTGCCACTTTGCCCGGGAAATCCGAAACAGGAGTTCTTCTGGTGGCGCATTACGATTCGCGCGGAAATATAAAGCGCTACGGCGAGTTGGCTAAATCCTACGGCGCCGGCGACGACGGATACGGCGTGGCGACGCTGCTGGAGCTTATGCGTTATTTTTCGCAGTATAAATCCGGACTTGAAAATTCCGTTTATTTTCTGTTTACCGATTCGGAGGAGCCCAATATGTACGGTTCTCTTCTCGAGTCCCAAAATACGGAGCTTATGAATAAGGTAAACCTGGTTATCAACGTTGAAGCCCGAGGTATGAACGGCGCGGTCTATATGTTCGAGACCTCAAAGAAAAATAATAAGGTCATGCGGCTGTTCGGTAAGGCGAATGATCCAGTAACGTATTCCGTGGCTCCCGCAGTTTATTCCGTAATGACCAATTATACGGATTTTACCAATTTTCTTGCGGTAGGAAAAAACGGCCTTAATTTCTCCACGCTGGACGATATAAACGATTATCATGTGCCCGACGATAATTATGCCAACGTAAATACCGCTTCCTTGCAGCATTACGGAGAGCAGCTTCTGCCCATTGTCGCTGAATATGTTTCTGACTCAAAATATTCGGATATGAGCTATTTCGACGGCACTCACGACGCTGTGTTTTTCAATTTTCTGCCCGGAGTATTTGTTTCGTACAGCTCTGTAGCGGCGGTAATTCTGGCGGTTTTCCTGGCGCTTGCGTTGGCCGGGCTTATCGTTTACCGCGCGATAAAAAAGCAGTTCGATTTCAAAGCGTGGGGTAAATATATAGGCTTTGTTTTCATAGGTCTGATTGCTTCGGCCGCCGTCGGCCTTATTGTGTCGTTGGCGGTTGCAAGGCTCGGAGGCTATCCGTGGAGTTTTGTAAACGTCCGAAGCGCCGGCAGCGATTGGATTTTAGTTTTAACCGTAGTCGCAATCTTTGCGGCTCTGCATTTTGCGGCCAAGCGTTTTATCAGCGCCGCAGACCTTACTATGTCAGCATACGCCGCCGTGACCGTGCAGGTTGTTTTTAACGTAATTACATCCGTTGCGCTTTCCGGCGCGTCTTTTCTGTTTCTTATTGTTTCGCTGCCGGGAGTAATTTATCTGGCGGCAGGCCAGTTTGTTAAAAGCGTTTGGGGTAAAAGAACGGTTTTATACGTTTCGCTTTTCTGCGCGGTCTGTGTTTTTGCTCCGTTGATATTTTCGCTTCAATGCGCTATGAGCATCGGCGGACTTGCCGCTTTGACTGCGCTTGCATATTTCTCTTTCAGCGTGGCGCTTCCGATGCTTCACGATGAAATCCGCGGCCGCGCTGCTGAGGCCGGGACTGATGAAACGGCGGACCTGTCAGCGGAAATCTATTAAAAAAGCATAAAAACGGTTCGGTTTGCAATAAAATTGTATTTCAGCGGCCATAATTTATTGCAAATAATCTATATCTGTCTCTTATACACATCTGACGCTGCCGACG
>USBU01000214.1 GCA_900553005.1 uncultured Eubacteriales bacterium
TTATTTATTTTTAGACGTCAAACTCACTTTGGGGGTATAATATGGCATTTACCGAAGAGCAAGCATAATCAGACATAAACCGATTATTTTTACAAATATTCAGAATAACAGGCAATGCGCATTATATATGTTTTTCCATAAACTCGAGTATTGCCTGTTCATATGCCTTGCCTGCAACATAATGACTGGCCGCATGTTTTGCGCCCCGTACAATAAACAGCTCATGAAACGAAGCGCATGCAGCATCGTTTTCTCTGCTCATACTTAAAGGCACAAAGGTATCTCTGTCTCCGTGTATAATGAAAACAGGTACTGTTGCAACGGCAAGCGAACGCCTGGTATCCGCGGATAAAATATCGTATCCGGCGTATCTTTTTGCAAAAGCGCGCACCATCGGCATAACCGGAAATTCCGGCAAATGAACTATTTTAGCAAAAAGATATTTAAATTGCATATACGGCGAAGTAAAACCGCAATCCGCAACGATCCCCTTTACTTGAGGGGGAAGCTTAAATCCGGCTGCAAGCATGATAGCTGACGCGCCCATGGAAATTCCGTATAGAAAGATCGAGTCGGAGCCTGTTTTTTCGATGATATATGATATCCACTTTAAAATATCGAATCTATCCGTTATTCCAAAGCCGATTATATTACCTTCGCTGTTGCCGTGAGCACGATTATCGACCAGTAATACATTATATCCGGCTTCCAACAAAAAAGGCACAACGGAAGCCAAATCCTTTTTGGCATCACCGCAATAACCGTGAACGCCTATCACCGTTTTTAACGACAGATTCATCGTTCTGTAATAATAACCGACCAGCTTAAGCCCGTCGTCCGATAAAATTTCAAGGTTTTCAGGAATATAATCATTCAGACGCTCGGTCGCCGCTTTCAAGAATTTATAATAGTCGCTTTCATTTGAAACCAGCTTTTTACGGTTACGTTTTGATGTAGTTTTGCTGAAACGATGGCGCGTAAAGGTATTTTTTGTAAAACGCCATGCAAAAAGCGTAACGCCGGATAAAAACGCAATTGTCAGCGCGGCGACAACTATTAAAATTAAACTCCACCACTCCATAATAAATCTACTCCGGTCAGAAAACTGAATTCAATTTAGAGACGTACTCCTCTTCTTTAGCCGTCAGTTCGGCCCATGCCGGACGAAAACCGCAAGCGATTGCGTTTTTCACAGAACCTATATTTGCCCAGGCGGCACAGTAAAAAGGCACTTTACCGCGCTTAAATACCTCCGCAGCCAATCCGGACGTCAACGCGGCGGCTATGCCCTGCCTGCGGTATTCCGGCAGTACGTCCACACCTATCTGCCACATGCTTTGACAGTCGGCCGAAGCGCCGGCAAGTCCCACAAGCCGCCCTTTATCGAATGCTCCTACCGCCAAAACATCGCATTCGACGCGACGCTCGCAAAGCGCGTTGCTCCACTGAGGCAAATACAAACCGTCAAACGGCGGTTCGATAATTTTCAGAGAATAGCGACAATCCGAAAGCTTAAAACTATTCATATCCGGCAAAAAATATTCCGCCATAAAGCAAACTTTCAAATTAAACGGCTTTAACGCAACGTCCAACATATGCAAATTGGGAGTTTCAAAGCAATGCTCGGCCGGGTAACGTCCGATATAATCGATTACAGCGGCTTTAGTCCGCTCGCTGACGGAAGCAACGATATTTTTTCCGTAATACACAAGATTGCATTCAAACGGAAGCTGCAAATATTTACGCGCGCCAGCATTTTTACCGGATACTACAACAACGTTGTCATCCGACATAAAATCCGACGCATTACAATTTAAATCTACGGCGGACTGCCGCATTGCTATATCCACTATTTCCTGATTTGTCATATCTTTACAATTCAATGAGGTTTACTTTGTCTGAAATTTTGAACGTCAACAGCAGACGAGTTTAAAAAATCCGACGCGGCAAAATTGCTCTGCGGTCGGATCATAGCGCAAAATTACTGTACTGAAAAGCCGATTTCACTTAACTTTTTGCAATTATAATCGACCTTTGCAAGCATTTTTTCAAAAATTGCCGACGCTTGCTCCTTTTGAGTTATCATTCTGGTTTCGCTCTTTTCAGAGCTGTCGGAGTGCGCGTAAAAATTACGCGTTTCGAAATATTCGCGGTAAAGATCCGCCATTACCTCGGCATAAACGACGCTGTTTATTTTGCGACGGTAAGACGCCTTAAGGACATACTGTCCGTCCTGTTTTTCATAAGCCTGACCTATCATTTTTACTATAACGTTCTGGGCGCGCTGCAAATCGAATATCAAACGCTCGAGACCGCGAAAAGGCGGAAGAAGCAACATGGAATAATCATAGTGCTTTTCTTTAGAATTAATAAGCTCGATTACACCTATGGTAAAATCGATTTTGGATTGCTGTGACAAAAAACCGAAAGCATTGGGAATTAGTTTTTTAAGCTGACGCTCTACCTCCGAAGCTTTTTTATCCTCTCGGCTCTGCTCGATATGAGCGTCAACCGCCGCGCGATAATCAGTCTCCTCCGATAATAAAAGCTGAAGCTCCGTAAACAAAGCGCTGTGTTTTCCCTGCAGTTGCACAACTTGCTTTTTCGGCATAAATCTTAGCTTAAGCTTTTGATTTCCGGCCGTTATCGTAAAGACTTTAAGCTCGGTAGGTTTCCCTTTGTCTGTAATGACGGCATCGGACAGCTTATACCTTTTCCTATCTTTTTTCAGCTTGTTGATAATGCCGATAAAACGCTGCTCGGTATATTTTTTCAGCGAAATATCGCCGCTGTCTCTTATACACATCTCCGAGCCCACGAGACGGAGCTACATCTCG
>USBU01000215.1 GCA_900553005.1 uncultured Eubacteriales bacterium
CCTATTAAGTCGTCGGCAGCGTCATATGTGTATAAGAGACAGGCCGTTTTGTGCGGATTTACGGTTCCGTTCGGGGCGCGTCTTCTGTTTGCCGCCGATAATTTGCCGGAGCTAAGGATTGCCGCGTGTTTTTGGAGCGAGCTTATTGCCGCTCGTTCCGTTGCCGATGAAAAGGCTGCCGAAGGAGCTTTGATTCTTGCATGTCTTTCAGCCTCAGCTGAGGAGGTCGGTAAAGCCGATTTCCGGCGCGGGATGCTGACGCATAAAAGCGCGGAGCTTGTTGCCGGACTGGTTTTGGCTTCGGCCGGAGAGGGAGAATCGACAACGGATATGATTTTTGCCGGCCATAATATAGTTTCCGAAAACGGAAAAATTCTGTCGGAGAGCAAATTGTTTGAGACCGGCCTTATTTTATCGGAGATAGACGTCAAATATCTGCTGTTTAAAAGATCGCACGGTTTCTGTACGGGCTCGGATGAGGGATACGAAACGATCAGATTCAGGACGGAAGTGAGGGATACCGAGCTTACGCGAGAGTTTGAAAAACTTCCCTTCGTGCCCTCGCCCGAAGATAAGCTTTCAGAGTGCGCGCAGCTTATTCTGGACATGCAGGCGCACGCCTTAAAGAAAAGAATGGATCATGCTTCTTCGGCCGCCGCCGTAGTGGGCGTGTCCGGCGGTTTGGATTCATGTCTTGTTTTGCTTGCTTGCGCGCGCGCGTTTAAAATGATGCGTAGGCCCCTGACAGATATAATAGCCGTATCGATGCCTTGCTTCGGCACGACGAAACGCACCAAATCGAACGCTCAAAGGTTGTCAGAACTGCTTGGTGTAAGCTTTCGTACCGTGGATATTACCCGGTCGGTCAAAGCGCATCTTAAGGATATAGGTCACGACGGGGTTACTGCCGACGTTACGTTTGAAAACAGTCAGGCCAGAGAGCGCACGCAGGTGCTTATGGATATTGCCAATACCGTGGGAGGTATCGTCGTTGGTACGGGCGATCTGTCGGAGCTGGCTTTGGGCTGGGCGACGTATAACGGTGATCATATGTCGATGTACGGCGTCAACGGCTCCGTGCCTAAAACTCTTATAAGGCGTATCGTGAAATGCGAGGCGGAGCGGACCGAAGATAAAAAACTGTCCGCGGTGCTTTACGATATTTTGGATACGCCCGTCAGCCCCGAGCTTTTGCCGTCAAGCGGCGGCGATATAGCGCAAAAGACCGAGGATTTGGTCGGTCCATACGAGCTGCACGACTTTTTTCTGTATCATTTTATTATCGGCGGCTTCGGCGCCGGCAAAATATACAGGGTTGCCTGCCGGGCGTTTGATGGTATGTACAACTGCAAAACCGTAGAAAAATGGCTTAGGATTTTTTTCCGCAGATTTTTCGCGCAGCAGTTCAAGCGTTCGTGCATGCCGGACGGAGTTAAAATTTGTCCCGTATCGCTTTCTCCCCGCGGCGGCTGGAGCATGCCTTCCGACGCCTGCCGGACGCTGTGGGAAGCGGATTTGGACGGCCGGTTATAAGAATAATAAAAATTTTTTACAAAACACAGCTTAAAAATGAAAACAGATTCCAATAAAGCTTTACTTAAACGATTTATACCTTATTATAAGCCGTATTTGGGCATATTTTTGCTTGATCTTTTATGCGCGCTGGGCGTCGCCGTAGCCGGGCTTGTTTTTCCGATGCTGGTCAGATACCTTTTAAACGAATGTCTTGCGGCCGATCAGATTCTTTGGCGGTCGATTATCATAGTTGCGGCTCTTATGCTGGGCGTTCGCCTTGTCGAAATGCTGTGCAACTATTATATGACGACGGTGGGGCATATCATGGGCTCTAAGGTCGAGGCCAACATGCGCCGCGATCTTTACATAAAGCTGTTGAATCTGTCGGCGTCCTTTTACGACAATCATCAGGTCGGAGACCTTATGAGCCGTGTCAATAACGACCTTTTTGAAATCACGGAATTTGCGCACCACTGTCCCGAGGAGATATTTCTTGCAGTTGTCAGACTTGTAGGCGTATTCATTTATCTGTCGCTGATAAATATTTGGCTTACGCTTATACTGTTTGCTCTGCTTCCGCCGCTTATAGCTTTCGCTGTCATAAACAATAAACGTATGCGTTCGGCGTTCAGCAGCCAGCGCCGAAAAATAAGCGAGATCAACTCTCATCTCGAGGATTCGCTTTCCGGCATGAGCGTCATTAAGTCCTTTGCAAACGAGGATGTTGAAACGGAAAAATTTGAACGCAATAACGACGAATTTGTAGAGGTTAAGCGCAAATCATATAAGCTTATGGGTATTTTCCATAGCGGGACGTTATTTTCTTCCGGGCTGATGTACGTCGTTACGGTGGTTTTCGGCGTGCTGTTTATAAAGCAGGGGACCCTTACTACGGTAGATCTCATTGCTTTTTTGCTTTACGTCAACACTCTTTTATCTACGATTCAGACGATAATGGCGTATATGGAGCAGTTTCAGCGCGGCGTAAGCGGTTTTGCCCGCTTTGTGGAAATAATGGACGAGCCGATTACTATTGTGTCGCCGCCGCAGCCAAGGACAGACGTCAGTTTTGACGGCGGAATAGAATTCAGGGACGTTTCGTTCAGCTATGACGGCGCCTCAAAAAAAGTTTTGAGTAAGTTGTCGTTTAAGGTAGCGGAGGGCGAAAGCATTGCCGTCGTCGGCCCGAGCGGCGCCGGAAAAACCACTATTGCCAATATTATCCCCAGGTTTTACGATACTACCGGCGGGGACGTGCTGATAGGCGGAGTCAGCGTTCGCG
>USBU01000216.1 GCA_900553005.1 uncultured Eubacteriales bacterium
ATGTAGCTCCGTCTCGTGGGCTCGGAGATGTGTATAAGAGACAGTAATAGACAGACAATTTCAAATACAGGAGGAAAGAAAATGTCAAAGAAAAAGAACTCAACCGGCAAGATCACCGCGCTTGTATCGGCCGTGCTTGGACTGGCTGCGCTGGCAATGATTTTTCTGCCGGCAGTAGGCATCAAGGAATCGGAAACGACTTACACGGGACTGCAAATAACCTTCGGCTACAAGGAAACGTTGCCGGTAATTGGCGATATAACCGTATTTCAGTTTTCGTTTATGAATCTTCTTACCTATCTGCTTGCGCTTGCGGGAATCGTTTTCTCGGTCTTGAGCGCTATGGGGAAAGGCAGTAAATTCGCGGCGTTTATTGCGGCGGCGGCGTTCGCCGTAGCGGGAGTATTTTTCTTCCTGCCGGTAAGCTACTGCGTGCCCAATGCGGACGCGTCCAAAATTACGTCGTTTTTAGGAGGAGACATAAAGGAAGCGCTCACGCTTGCTTACGGCGCAATCATCGGAGGAGTAGCGTGTCTGCTGGCCGCAATCGGCAATCTCGGAAAAGTATTTTTTAAGTAACGCTGTTTTTCGGCAGAAAAAGCTCCGTTCCCGTAAAGGGAGCGGAGCTTTTATATTGCGTCAATCCGCCGCCGCGATTGCAAATCCCGACGCGTTTAAGAGCAAAGCTTATATTTGCGCAGCCGCAGCGCATAAGGCCCAAGTGCTTTTATTGACGATTACGGGCACAGCGCATATAATATCTTAAACTTTTTTGATCATGAGCACGTCATAAGGCTTAAGATCAATTTTTTCTCCCGGAGCGTACCACCTGCCGCTGAACACGTCCTCGCCGCCGAAAGGCGAATTTACAAACGCAGGCGCGTTTTCCGTTTCCACCGCGGCGAAAATCTCTCCTGCCCCTCCTGACCGCGAAACGGTGATAACGGACGGACTTGCCTCCGCAAAAGGTTTTATTCCGTAAGGCAAGGCAAGCGTACCGGCAAGATAGACAAGCGTTTCTTCGTCCGGCATCGTACCAAGCACGACTATGCTGCCCCTGCCGTACCGAGTCGTCGTAATAGCGGCGCGCCCCATGATAAAATGCCCCTCGGCATAAACGGCAGTTTTCTCCGCGCTGTCGCCGACCGAATAAGCGTCGTAAATAAGCGGCTGCGTACCGCCTTTGCGTCCGCTTTTAAATTCAAGCGTATGATCCTCCCCACGGGGCAATGTAAAATCCAGCCTTACGCCCGCTTCCTTTTCCAAATAACCTAAAGCCCGGTCGGTATATTTTGCGCCCGAGCGGTTACGTATATCGGACATGGGACCGACCACCCATGTGCCGCCCTCTTTTACCCACGCAAGCATACGCTCGGCAAGATTTTCCTCGTCCATATTAAGCATAAATGGAGTAAATATCAGCTTGTATTTGCTTTCGTCGCCGCCGGTAGTCAACACGTCGGGCCTGAAATGCGCGCGAAGCAACGGCCTGTAAAAACCGTCCCTGATTCCTTTTAAATAGTCGAATCCGGGCATGACCTTCTGATGTCTGAACATTTCATATGATGTATATGCCGCGTGTATGCCTATCCCGGAGCTTATTACGCGCGTATCGACGATATAATCCGAAGCCAGCTTAAGCTGTTCGGAGAGGGCTTTTATTTCGCCTGCGACATGAAAAGGCCGGCCGCAGGAAGATACGCAGGCGCCGTGCATAAGCTCCTGCCCTCCGTAATGCGACCGCCAAAGCCAATAATTTACCAGCTCGGCGCCCATTATTACCGACAGCCAGACGTTGGCGGTATTGAAATTTTCCGGACGCATATAGTTAGCTTCCGCTGAACCGTTCCAGCAGCACGAAGTTTCGGTCGCCCAGAAAGGACTGTCCTTCATGGGACGGAGATAATCGTACCAAAAGGCCGTTTCCCAGAATGCGTCGCCGTAACAATAATGATTGTACTGCATGATATCCATATCCTTGCTTAAACGATTGTAGTCAAGATTGAATATCGGCATCGAATCGTGTCCGACGGGAACGGTAACATATTTTTTGAGTATATCGTACTGACGCTTTATAAAATTAAGCTGACTGTCGTTTTGAAACGCTCCCCACCAGTAAAGATAACCGGGATGAGTCCATACTCGCGGATTGGGTTTATGAATCTGATCGAAACTATCGTAGTTTTGCGAAAAAATATAGTTGCCCCATTCGCGGTTGAGTTTTTCTATGTCGCCGCCGAACTTTTCTTTCAAAAATTCCCTGAATTTACTCTCGCAGACGGGACAGCAGCAGCCGCGGCCGCTGTGCTTCTGCGGTTCGATTTCATTGTCTATCTGCCAGCCTATGATGTTTTCGTCCGACTGAAATTCCTTAGCCATGGCCTCGACTATTTTATCGCAGTAACTTAAATACAGCTCGTTATTCGGACATACGTCGCGGCGGCCGCCGTGAGCAAGCCTCTGCCCCTCGACCGTCTCGAAAAATATTTCCGGATGCTTTTCGGTAAGCCAGCGCGGCGGACAGGCAGTGGGCGTGCCCATGATAACGGAAATACCCTTTTCTCTGCACTTATCCACTACCTCACGGAACAGCGAAAAATCGAACCGTCCCTCCTCCGGCTCCATGGTGGACCAGGCAAACTCCGCAATACGCACACAGTTAAGCCCCATATCCAGCATAAGACTCAGATCCTCGTCGATAAGCGACCTGTCCCATGCCTCCGGATAATAATTGGAGCCGAATACTGGCTTTTGCACCTTAAACATACGCTTTTCCCTCCCGAAATAC
>USBU01000217.1 GCA_900553005.1 uncultured Eubacteriales bacterium
ATGTGTATAAGAGACAGCAATACGGCTGCCTATAAAAAGACGGAGGATTCATGCCGCCGCCGTTACGGTAAGCAACGGCGGACTAAAAAAATTATTATACGCCGCGCAATCAAAGCTCCAATCGTCTTATATCGGCAAAGGTAAATTCACGGGTATAGCACAGCTTTTTATCGAACAGTCTGCTGGCTATTCTTTCGCCGTATCTGCCTGCAATTTCGTTGATCGTAAGGTTGGATGTAATTACGGTTGTGCGGCCTTTAAGCTGACGCTCGTTTATTACATGGTAAAGATATTCGGCCGTTACATTTTTAAACATACTTTCCGTACCTAGGTCGTCGATTATAAGCGCGTCGCAGTCAAGCACCGGAGCCAGCGATTCCGCTCTTCCTCCGTCGAAGGTCGTATGGTATTTCAACGCGCGATCTACAAAGGTAAACGCCGTAATAAACACAACCGTCCGTCCGAGCGCCGATACTTCACCGGCAAAACAAGAGGCAAGAAAGGTTTTTCCCGTGCCCGTTCCGCCGATCAGGTTTATATTTTTCCGTTTGGCGTTTTCGCCCTTTACGGCTATGGCTTTAAGCTCCGCCGCCGTTCGCATGACCAAATCCTTTGCGCCGTCCTCGAACAGCCCCGGATCAAGGTCTGAAAACGAGCGCAGAGGAAATTCGACGTTATCCGTTTTTTCTTCTATAGCCAGTTTTTTTACGCAGCGGCAAAGGCTGCCGTTATATCTTCCCGTGTCGCGGCACAGATGACAGCGGGGCGGGGGAGTCAGCTTGTCTTTGACGTTCAGCTTTTCGATGACGGCGTCGCGCGATGCCCTGATGGCTTCGACTTTGTCGCCGGAGGTCAATCCTTTTGCAAAATCGAGTTCGGCCGCGCGCAGTTTAAGCTCCGCGTCTTTAAATTCCGGCGACGAAGCAAGCAGGCGCTTGAAAAAGGCGTCCGCTTCAGCAAGCTCGTCGCGGCGGCGGTTTACTATGTAATTCAATGCTTTTTTATAATCCATTACAGGTCCTCGTAATTAAGGCTGTCAAACATTGCGTTAAGCTGTTCGCTTGTGTAGGTTTTGTTTACTTCTTTGGAGACGGGCGTCGCCGCAACGGACGCCGGCTTGTATGCTTTGGCTTTTTCCGCCGATGTGATGCCTTCGCTGTGCCAGCGGCCAAGTACGGTGTTCATGTACGCGACTGGATTCATGTTGCCGGCGGCAAGCGACGCGGCGTAAAGCACCGCATCCTTGTCCATTTTCCATGCGTAAGTCCAGGTGCGGTAAGCGTCGCGGTCGCGGCTTGTTATCGGTCTGGTGACTCCGGCGGCGTCAAGCGCGGCGCGTATATCTTCGTCGCGGCGCACGGCTTCGGACATAAACGCGTTTATGCTGTCCTCGGTAAGCAGGCCTTGGCGGTAGAATTTTTCCACCGTTTCATTCAGTCCCTCCAGCGTGCGTATATTGTGCTTGAAGCAATAATCGGCAATTTTAAGCAGCGTTTCGTCGTCAAAGCCGAAGCTCAGCCATTTTGTGACGTAGGTTTCGATTATAAAATCAAGCTGTTCGTAGTATACGCCGATGATACGGTTGAGGTTGCGCGTAAGAGAGTAAAGTCTTTCTCTGTTTTTATTGAATTCCTCGATTTCCTGCCAGGAAAACAAGCGGTTTTCGTAGTATTTTACCATTAAAGCGTCCAGTCTGTCCATGCCGCCCTTTTTTACCGATTTGGCTACCTGTACGACTGTTTCAAGCGTAAAGCCCATGGTTTTTGTCCATTTTTTGAAAAGGTGCTTGTCGTCTATGGTAGGGGATTTTTTGGAGCCCAGCGATTTAAGCACCGCCAGCAAATCCTTGTCGTAAAGGTCGAATTCCGAAAGCTGTTCGTTGACTCTTTCGTATGTAAGACAGCCCTGATGGGCAAGATTTCTGGCTACGGCAAGTATGTATGCGTAATTGACGTCCTCGCCTTTTTGTCTGATGCTGTACGCAATTACCGCCAGCATAGCGGAGGGCTCGATGTGCATTGCTTCCATAATGGAATAATATTCGTTGTATTCGTTGGGCAGTATGTTGCGGCCGGGAAGCATGGCGTGCAGCTGGTCGTTAAAATCCTTGTATTTGGTTTTGGAAAATTTCCTCAGCGAAAGAGTGTTTTTGTTTATCGGCAGATATTCCACGGACGAGGGAGAGGAGGACAAAACGTTGACTATACCGCAGTTTGCCCAGTATGAAAAAGCCTCCGATACGACTGCCGCATCGATATTCAGCCGCTTGGCTATTTCCTCTATAGTATTGACCGTCTCATCCGCCAGATACGCAAGGCTTAAACCGTAAAGGTAAACCTTAACGTAGTTTTCGGGCGCAAACGGCATAAAATCGGTAAAAAATGCGTTGTCAACCTGGATTTTAGCCTCTGACGTTATTTCTTTTGATAGCTTGGCGTACATTCTTCTGCCTCGTAAACGTTGAATTTTTGTCTTTTGCGTACAAAATCGGTTGCATGGAGACAACCGGGTATTATATAATATCACTAACGCTGAAATTTTTCAAATAAAATTAACGTTATTTAAAAATCCGACTATATATTGCGGTTTATCTCAATTTGCTACACAAGTCTCGTATAAGCTTTAAGCCGCAGTTACGCGCATAATTCAAAATTTTAAGTCGGGCCGTCATTAAAGAAAACCTGTCTCTTATACACATCTCCGAGCCCACGAGACGGAGCT
>USBU01000218.1 GCA_900553005.1 uncultured Eubacteriales bacterium
CACCTATTAAGTCGTCGGCAGCGTCAGATGTGTATAAGAGACAGGTTTTGTGCTGATAGGTTTTATCGGTATGTTCGGAATCAGTATGAACACGGGCGCCGCGACGACGATAACGCGCGAGGGCGGAAATTTCTGGCTGCTTAAAACTGTGCCTGTTACGTACAGGACGCAGATCAAAGCAAAACTTTTGCTGTATGTGGCCATTTCGACGGTAACGGTAGCGGTATCTCTTGCCGTATCTGCGCTGCTGGCTTTTGACGCAGTAAACCTGATTTGCGGTATTGTCTTTTTGCTGACGTATAATTACGGCTACAACTGCTTTTGTATATTCATGGATTTACAGCGTCCGAAACTTACTTGGACAACGCCAAACGAGGCGGTTAAAAATAACCGCAACGCCGTGGTGCCGACGTTTATTAACATGGGCGTAAGCATTGTTTTGATTGCTATTCCCATTCTTTGTCTGATTTTTATTTCCTCCGTAACCGTTGCGGTTGCAGTTTCCTGGGCGGCTCTCATTGCGGCGGGAATTGCCGTTGCGGTAGTGTTTCACAATTTATTGTTTGCTAATGCTGATCGTATGTTCGACAGATTAAGCGTTTGATTGCAAATACGCGCAAACGCAACTCTCGCAGGGTTTACTGATAAAGGTTTTTATGCCGTTTTTTTGCTTTGGCCGGCACATAGTAAAACCGCTGTTGTTTTAGGCAGATTCTGTTTTTTAAGCCGGATTATATTACTTTATATAATTCCGAGTCAGAATATTCGGCGGCAAGGTTAAATTCGGGCAAATGTAAAGCGCTATGGTAATGTCGTTTTGATATTATGCAAATTTTTCAGCAGACCGAGAAGTATTTTATAAAATAAGGACGCTCCCGTTTATGGGGGTGTCCTGTCCGTGTTTACTGTTGTTTGGCGTCTTCGCTCATTACCGGAATAAAATTCTCGAAAATGATATTGTCGCAATAGGGTAAAAACTTTTCCATATCGGCATTTGATCTTACCGTCCACGCAAGTACGGGAAGTTTTGTCCTGGAAACGTATTTGTTGGGAAGATCTTTGCCGGCATAGGAAATGAAATCCGGAGCCGAAACTTTGTTCAGTTTCAAGCGCTTCAACGCGACGCGTTTGATAAATCCGAGCTCGTGTTTTTCAAAAAAACACGACAGCTGTCCGCGTTGAATCTGAGGAGCGTTTTTTTTGAAAAATTCAAGCGAGTAGGGGTTAAATGCCTGGACGGCAAACTCGCCTTTATACGACGACAATAAATCCAGGGCGTTACGCTCTAAGGTGCCGACTTTGCTTTCGTTTTTTATTTCGATCAAAAGAGGAGTGCGTCCGTTTACGAATTCCAGCACATCGCTGAAGGTCGGTATTCTTTCGTCGGAATTTTTTAGTCTGATTTCTTCAAGATCGTTTTTAGTAAGGTTGCAGACGTAGCCGTCGCGGTCGGTCATTCTCGTAAGTTTTTCGTCGTGAAAAACAACGACCGTACCGTCGTCTATGGGGCGCACGTCTATTTCTATCGGGAATCCTGCGTCTATGGCTTTTTGAAACGCAAGCAAAGAATTTTCCGGCACGTCAATTCCGTGTAAACCTCTGTGCGCTATCGGGCGCGAAAACAGCCAAGACTTTTTTATATCCATAATTACCTCTTGTAATCATCATTCTTATTTACTGCGTTTTATTATATCATAAAGCTGCCGCTTTGTGCAACACTTTTTTAAATAAATATGTCTTATTGTTAATAATTATGAGTTTTTTTTGCTCTTATAATACTATTGCGACAAATTCGGACGTTATTTGCATATTCGATTTACAATATATGGAAGCTTAGTTGGTTTTTATGCGGAGCCGGTATAAGAAAGCAGGCAGTAAAAAATCTGACGGCAGAGGTAAAAAAGCGTTTGCGTTTTCCCGTCCTTTATCGTATAATATTTTCATGAGCAATCAATCGCATATTCGTAATTTTTGTATAATAGCGCATATCGACCACGGTAAATCAACGCTTGCCGACCGCCTGATAGAGGAGACGGGTACTTTGGCTAAACGCGAGCTTTCCGACCAGCTGCTTGACGCCATGGAGATCGAACGGGAGCGCGGCATAACCATTAAGCTCGCTCCCGTAAGAATGACCTTCGTCTTCTCGGGTGAGGAATATATTTTAAATCTTATCGATACTCCCGGTCACGTTGATTTTACCAACGAGGTTTCGCGTTCATTGGCCGCCTGCGAGGGCGCTCTTTTGGTCGTTGACGCGTCGCAGGGGGTTGAGGCGCAGACTCTTGCAAACGTGTACCTTGCCGTTGACAATAATCTTGAGATTCTGCCCGTCATCAACAAAATCGATTTGCCGTCCGCGCGTCCCGAGGAGGTCATTGCGGAAATCGAGGACGTTATCGGAATAGACGGTCATTCGGCGCCGCTCGTAAGCGCTAAAGAAGGTATCGGGATCAAAGAGGTTCTCGAAAAGGTGGTTTCGTATTTTCCGGCCCCTTCTGGCGATGAGAATAAGCCGCTTAAAGCGCTTATATTCGATTCCTTTTATGATAATTATAAAGGCGCGGTTTGCCTTGTAAGAATTTTTGACGGAAAAATAAAAGCGGGTACCAGAATACGGCTTATGAATACCGGCAAGGAATTCGATACGGTGGAGGTCGGGTATTTTAATCCTGTCTCTTATACACATCTCCGAGCCCACGAGAC
>USBU01000219.1 GCA_900553005.1 uncultured Eubacteriales bacterium
TATTATAATATCACAACGAAAGGAATATTGCAACAAAAAATGTGCGGTTTTATCAAAAAAGTTGGTTATATAATTTATTTTTAGCGCTTGCGCGTTGTCAATTCATGATTTTTCAGGTTGATTAATGCAGGTTTGCCGTCGGTTTTCCCGATTTTTGCCTAATGCGGAAAAATATCGTGAGCGCCTATAAACGAATCGGGTTAAAACTTTAGATAAGATATTATGTTGATACGGCGGGCTTGATATAAAAGCGCAGCGCTGCGTCTGTTGCGCAGCGGGCAGAGGAAAATGCGAAATTATTTAAAATAACGTTGAAATTCGCTGCAGCCGGAAATAATAATCTTGTTGAATTCCCCTATAAAACGCGCCATATTTTCAAGCGGAACGGGCTTTCCTTTCTGGAACCATTCCGCTATTGCCGAAATCGAGCCGTTGCTGCTGTAGGCGTAAAGCGTTTCTATTATATTATGATCCAGCTCCGGGAACTTTTCGGTAAATTCCGTAATATATTTATCGCGTACAAAACTTATGATTTTTTTAAGCAGCAGATTCTCGTGCGGATTGGAAACGATAAGGGCGGTGACGTCTGGGTTTTCCGCAAGCAGAGTCATGATTTCAAGAAAAAAATCGTAATCGAGCGCATAGGTTTTTTTGCCGTCAAGCTTGGCGGCGATTGTTTCAAAAAATTCGTTTTCGATGCTTTCGTAAATATCGTAAACGTCGTAGAAATGGTTGTAAAACGTACCGCGCGTTATGCCCGCTTCCCGGCACAGCTCGGATACGGTGATACTTTTAAGAGGAGCGTTGTTCAAAAGCTTTAAAAGACTTTTTTTAATGGTGGATTGCGTAAAGCGAGATCTGACGTCGTTTTTTGTGCTTTTCATGCAGTTTTCTCCTTGTGAAATACTTGTGTAATTTTAAACAGCGGCTAAAGGTATTGTCAAACAAACTTACACGGACGATAAAAGTGTAGCGATAAAAATTTTGACATTTGACACTTGTGCATTTATAATACAAGTATAGCGATACGATTGAAAAATGTCCAGTGAAAACAGAGAGGTTTTTATTATGTCAGAAAAATTGGTGATTGCGGAAAACGTGGTAAAGGTATATAAAAGCGGCACGGGCGGCGTGCGAGCCGTCGACGGACTCAGCTTCGATATAGACGAAGGCGAATTTGCCGTTATTCTCGGTCCCAGCGGCTCCGGCAAGACCACTTTGTTAAATTTAATGGGCGGCATGGACAGTGTGACGGACGGCAATCTTACCGTTGGCGGACTGAATTTAAAGGGACTTAATGCTCGTCGGCTTACCGAATACCGCCGCACTGAGGTAGGCTTTGTTTTCCAGTTTTATAATCTGATGCCCAATCTCACCGCTTTGGAAAATATAGAGCTGGCGACGGAGCTTAATAAAAACGCGCTTAATCCGCGCGACATTCTGGATAAGGTAGGACTTAAGGAGCGTATGTCTAATTTCCCAGCTCAGCTTTCCGGAGGAGAGCAGCAGCGCGTCTCCATTGCCCGCGCCGTCGCAAAAAATCCCAAGTTGCTTTTGTGCGACGAGCCGACGGGCGCGCTCGATTACGAAACGGGCAAAAAAATTCTCAGAGTGCTGCACGATACCTGCAAGGAAGAGAAAAAAACGGTGATAGTGGTGACGCACAACGCCGCCATAAAGGATATGGCGGATAAGGTAATTTATATCAAAAACGGCAGGGCGGAGCGTATAGAGCTTAATTCCAGTCCTAAGCCGGTTTCGGAGATCGAGTGGTAAAATGAGCGCTTATCTGAAAACGGTTCTGCGCACCGTAAAAAGCAATTTCGCGCGGTTTATCGCAATCACTGCGGTAGTTATGTTGGGATTGGCGTTCGTGTCCGGATTGGGAGCTATTCCTCCGATATACGAGGAAACCATTTCTGGCTACTATAAGGCTGCGGACGGCGCAGACATGATAGTAAAAAGCAAATCGACCGGGTTTTCCGACGGCGATCTGGAGACGCTTGCCGGACTTAACGGGGTTGAGGAAATTCAACCCGTTTCGTCGTTCGATACCGCTACGGGTTATGTTTCGGTATCGGCGGCCGGAGACGGAGGCGCGGAGTATAACGCGCGCGTTTATTATCTGCCGTTTGGCGATATGAATGTGAACCCGGCGACGGTAGCAGAGGGCCGAATGCCTGAAAAGTCTGCGGAAATTATCGTGGATCGCATGATAGGCAAGAATGTATCGTCCGTTAGCCCGGGAGATAAGCTGAACTTATCGCTGTTCGGAAGTCTGAAAACGGAAGTAACGGTTGTCGGTATTGCTGAAAATCCGTTGTATTTCACGCGGGAGGGCGAGCCGGATATCGAGGCAAAAGAGCTTGATATTATTGTTTACCTCGATTCTGGCGTTACGCCGCTTACGATACGTACTCTTCTTCCCGACGGTCATATCGTCGAAACGCCTCCGCCCGTGACGGACGTTTTCGTGCGGATGTCGGGCGCGGAAACGTTAAACGTTTTTTCGGACGAGTACCGCGAAAAAAGCGGAACCGTCAAAGCCGAAATAGAAAAAGCGTTCGGCGAATCTGTCGCGTGCCTTACTTCGGAGGAAAACTACAGTCTTGCGCTGACTGAGGAGTATTCGGACCTGTCTCTTATACACATCTCCGAGCCCACGAGACGGAGCTACATC
>USBU01000220.1 GCA_900553005.1 uncultured Eubacteriales bacterium
TCGGAGATGTGTATAAGAGACAGATATATAATCTGCACGTTACTGTCAAGGTATTGCGGCCGAAAAAACCGCGGTTTTCCTGCGCGCACGTCAGCTATATTGACTGATAAGCCGAAAAACAAACGAGTCCGGCGCGATACCGGACTCATAAGCAAATTATTAAGAAATTCAACCGCGATTTAAAACTTAATCGCTAATCATTTTGTTCCGAAAAGTCTGTCGCCCGCGTCTCCCAGCCCCGGCAGAATGTAGCCGTTTTCATTCAGACATCTGTCCAGCGTGGAAACGTAAACGTTGACGTCGGGATGCGCTTCCGCCACTTTGGAAACTCCCTCGGGCGCGCCGATGATCGCCATAAATTTTATATTTTTGCAGCCGCGCTTTTTAAGGAGAGAAATTGCGTCGCAGGCGCTTCCTCCCGTAGCTAGCATGGGATCGACCAGCAGAACCAGCTTGTCCTCGATTCCGTCGGGAAGCTTGCAGTAATATTCCTGAGGCTCCAGAGTGCTTTCGTCGCGGTACATTCCGATATGACCGACTCTGGCAGACGGAAACAGCACGTGAATTCCGTTTACCATGCCGAGTCCGGCGCGGAGAATGGGGACAATGGCGATAGAATTGTCCTTGACAACTTGCTGAGTGCAGGTTTCAAGCGGAGTCCTGACAGTTTTTTCAACGGTAGGCACGCCGTCCTTGAGACACTCGTAAGTCATGAGAGTAGTTATTTCTTCGATAAGCTCCCGAAACTCCTTCATGCTGGTTTTTTCGTCGCGCAGAATGGCTATCTTATGCTGAATGAGCGGATGATTGAAAATTACGACGTTTTTATAGTCTTTCATTTATTTTTCCTCCGGTTGTCCCGCGTCGGTCTTTACAAGGGCTTCCTCCTCCACGGGAGTTATACCGTCGGCGTTTTCCGGCACCGCGGCGGTGATCAAAGAATCGCCTCCGTCTCCGGCCTGTTTCTTTTCAAGCTTGCCGAGCACGAGATTAGTCACTATGCCGAGGATAAGCGCGGTGGCAATGGAAGTTATCTGAATGGTCTTTTCAACCGCGCCGCCAGCTCCGACGGCGTAAGGAATCTGAATGGTAAGTCCGCCTATGCCCGCAATGAGTATAGCGGAAACAACGAACAGGTTTTTGTTTTCGCCAAGGTCCAGATCCTTAAACATCTTAAGTCCGGACACGGCGATAAAGCCGTAAAGCGTCAGGCATACTCCGCCCATCACGCAGCTGGGAATCGTGCGCAGCACCGCCATAAGCGGGCTTATAAACGAAATTACTATGCACATCACCGCCGCCGTAAATATAGTGGAAATGGACGCGTTTTTGGTAATGGCTATGCAGCCCACGGATTCTCCGTAAGTGGTGTTGGGACATATACCGAACACCGTGCCGGCCATCGAACCCACGCCGTCGCCCAACAGCGTGCGCTTAAGTCCGGGATCGGTAATAAGATCTCTGCCTATTATGGTGCTTAAGTTTTTATGGTCGGCAATATGCTCGGCAAAGACGACAAACGCTACCGGCACAAAGGCTATGGCGACCTCCGCTATCGCGCCTCCGTCAAGCGCGGCGGCGCCGGCTATAGACGACTCTCCGTTGACAAGCTCCTTAATCGCCTCTATTAAAGCGAAGTCGGGATAATTGAGGAACGCCGTAATGCCGGCAAACTCGCCCGCGTCGTTTACGAAATTATTGACGATGGGCGAAAAGTCTATAATCATCAGATACTGACAGTCGGTAGCGTAGCCTATGGCCGTAAAAATTGCCGCGGCCGCATAGCCGGCGCATATTCCGATAACGAAAGGAATCAGCCGCATCATCTTGAATCTTTTTTGCGAGGAGCACAGAACTATCGTTAAAAACGCAATCAGGCCGCAAAGAAGCGCAACGAGATTATAGTCCGAATATATATTTACGCCGCCGATATTTCCCGACGCTTTTACGATATCGCCCATGGCGTTGGCCGCAAGCGAAAGTCCTATTATGGCCACCGTGGGACCGATTATTACGGGCGGAAGCAGCTTGTTTACCCAAGCGGTGCCCGCAAAATGAATGATAAGCGCAAATATCACGTAAACAAGGCCGGCAAACAGCGAGCCTACGATTATTCCCAGATAGCCGTAAGACATCGCAACCATCAAAGAGCTTAAAAACGCGAATGAGCTGCCAAGAAAAACGGGGCTCTTAAAGCGCGTGAACAATAGATATACTATCGTGCCTATGCCCGCGCCGAGAATAGCTGCGGGGATCTGAGCCGGCAGGCCTATAATCGTCGGTACGGCGATCGTGGCCGCGATGATAGCCAGCACCTGCTGAAGCGCAAAAATCAGCAGCTGCCCGAATCTCGGTCTGTCGCCGATGTCGTAAATTAAACCGTTTTGTGACATTTATAATATCCTCCTTAAGAAGAATTGAATTACAAAACTAAAAAAGAAGTCCCCCTACAGGAACTTCTCAGAAAAATAACTATTGCTGCCGGCAAAAAGAGAAAAAACCGCCGTACCGAAACGCTCGCATGTGCAATATCCGGTAATTCTTTCCGACGCCATTTCTTTCTCCTTTGGTTTTTCTTAAGTTTACTGTTTGTTATTATAGCACATATCTGTCTCTTATACACATCTCCGAGCCCACGAGACGGAGCTACATCTCGT
>USBU01000221.1 GCA_900553005.1 uncultured Eubacteriales bacterium
CCGTCTCGTGGGCTCGGAGATGTGTATAAGAGACAGATTCATCGTCTCCTTAAAAATATTTTTAAGCGCTGCCGCGCCGTAACAAACGTATGCCGTAATATTATCCCGATAAAAATTATTTTTTAACGTTGAGCTTAGCGTCGCCGATCATTTTTTTGATTCGGGCGATTTCCCCGTCCATATCGACTCCGCCGGACTTCTTGTTTACGACAAGCGAATACGGAGCTCCGTCCGCGCTGAGCGCGCGCGCAATAGCCTCCGTCATATCGTCCGCCGACAGTCTTAAAAAGCTGTCCGGCTCGGTCCACACAACCAGTTTGCCGCCGCGTATTTCCACGTCTGTCACACGGTTAAGAAGCGCAAACGCCTGGGAAGATTCGTTAAGCCGGAAATACGTAAGAAGCCTGCCCCATACGCTGCGCGCGTCCATAGGCTTACTGCTCTCCGAACGCATAGGCGGCATAGCTTCAGCCGAACGCGGCAATGTCTCCTGCGGGGCGGAAAAGCCGCCGTTTTCCAACTTTCTTTCCAGTCTGGAAACGCGCTCCTCTATTGCGCTCAGATCGGCCGAAACCAGCTTGGCGGTCTTCAATGCGGCGCACTCCAGCACAATGCGCGGACTGACGGAATATCTCAGCTCCGCATCAATGGCGGAAAAAATCGTAATGACTGACACCAAAAGTTCGACCGAATACCGCTCAGCTTCCTGCCGCATCAGCTCTACGTCCTCCTCGGAGCCGAGTACGTTTGCCTCCGATGAGGTCTTTAACATAAGCAAGTCGCGGGCATACGAGCAAAGATCCTTGGCGATAAGCCCTACGCTTTTACCCTCACAGCAAAGCTTATCCACCGTAAAAAGCGTACCGGCAAGATCCGAGCCTGCCACGGCGTTAAACAAGGCGCGCGTACCCTCCCTGCCGCTTGCGCCCAGCACGTTCAATACGTCGTCGTATGTCAGGGACGAGGAAAAATTCATGCATCTGTCGGCAATGGACAGCATATCGCGCACAGAGCCCTCCGCCGCAGAAGCTATCAGCTCTAAAGCGCGTTCGTCCGCAGCAACGTTTTCCGCCGCGTAAACCTTTTTAAGATAGTCCTTAAGAACCGGCTGAGGCACAAGCCTGAAATCGAAACGCATACAGCGCGAAAGCACCGTCGCAGGCAGCTTATGCACCTCGGTAGTGGCCAGGATAAATATCGAATGAGCGGGAGGCTCCTCCAGCGTTTTCAAAAGCGCGTTGAATGCGGACGAGGACAGCATATGAACCTCGTCTATAATATAGACTTTATACCGTCCGCTGACAGGCGGATACTGCACGTTTTCCACTATCTCGCGTATCTGATCTACGCCGTTGTTGGATGCGGCGTCCAGCTCGACGATATCTATGTTTCCGCTGCCGGACAAAGCGTTGCATACAGAGCAGCTGCCGCAAGGCGAGCCGTCGCGGGGCTGAAGACAGTTTACCGCGCGGGCGAATATGCGCGCGCACGTCGTTTTGCCTGTTCCGCGGCTGCCGGTAAACAGATAAGCATGCGTAACGCGATCCGATTTTATCTGATTGACAAGCGTGCGGGTAATATGCTCCTGAGCTATGACGTCCGCAAAAATCGCGGGACGGTATTTTCTGTATAAAGCCAACACTTTTTTATTACATCCTCTTTGATACGAATATTATAACGGAAACGCGCATTTTTGTCAAAGACTTGCGGCGCGCGGATTTAGACAAGTTTTTTCGGCGCGTAAAACTGAAAAACAATAAAACGGACGTCTCGGATTTTTTTACACAAGCGCATAACGACGACCTTGTTCTTTACGCACGCAGCCTTCTTTTTGCCGTTTCACATATGCTTACGGAAAAATCGTCATAAAGCTTTTTTGGGTACAGCCGGTTTAGTCCGCTTAAGCGCCGCAGACCGACGTTTGCCCGGGCAGCTCGATTAACGGCATAACGAAGAAAAAAAGATACGAGATTCAATTAAGTTACGGCCAGCACGCATGACAAAATTTTCTTTTACGGCGGCAGGTCAATTTTGTTGAAAAAGCTTGGAAATTGTTGTATAATTGAAATTAAGAATAAAGTTTTCAATCGGCGGAGAAGCGGTGTTTATGGAAACCTCCTATTACATAAGCGTAGCCATAAAGAATTTTTTAAATGAGCGCGGCATGAAATCTTATAAACTTGCCGAAGCTTCTGGCTGCAATAAAACCGCCGTAAACAACTGGCTGTATCAAAGACAGATGCCGTCCTCGCGCGCGCTGATAAAACTGGCCGATTATATGAACGTTTCGCTTGACTATATGCTTGGGTTGAAACCGGATAAAGATATTATACGAAGCGGCATACCCGAAAAATTCGTAAGACGCATACGCAGTCTTCAGCTGCCCGAAGGTATTACCTCGTACAAAATCGCCAAGGAATGCGGCATGGGTACGTCCGCCGTTTCCAAATGGAAAGATATGAAGCGGCTGCCAAAAATCGACGCCTTGATACGTCTGTCCGAAATTTTCGATTGCTCGGTCGATTATCTTGTGGGACGGACCAATATACCTTAATAACCGCGCCGAAGCATAACGGGCGCGGTTTTTTTATAGTTTAACTCTGTCTCTTATACACATCTCCGAGCCCACGAGACGGAGCTACATCTCG
>USBU01000222.1 GCA_900553005.1 uncultured Eubacteriales bacterium
ACGAGATGTAGCTCCGTCTCGTGGGCTCGGAGATGTGTATAAGAGACAGGGATCATATATCGCAGTGTATTTTAGCTGTAGATTGCAATAACGTAATCAAAATTATGAATAAGTCGGCACAAAAGCTTTTTGCCCGCGATGAAAGTTTTATCGGCCGCGATATGTATTTTGCGGTCGGCGACGCTAAATTTTTGTCTGAGCTGGCGTCCGCGCTCAAAAGCGGTCCGGATTCTTTTGAGTATAGGATGGGGGATAAATATTTGTCCGTTCATATCTGCCGCACCGAAAGCGGCGCTTACGACGAGATTACCGACATAATAATTATTACCGACATTTCTGCGGAAAAGCTGGCCGCCAAGCAGCGCTCGGATTTCTTTTCAAACGCGGGGCACGAGCTTAAAACTCCGCTTACGTCAATTCAGGGGCTTACCGAGCTTTTGCTTGTTAAAATCGATGAGGATTCGCCGGCGTATAAGTACGCTCAGCGTATAAATAAAGAGGCTGCAAGATTAAGCGCATTGGTTCTGGATATGCTTAAGCTGAGCAATATCGAGAATCTTCAGTCTTTGCCGGCGTCGGAGGAGAGCGTATCGTCTCAGGTCGCGTTGGAGGAAATAGCCGCTGATGCGATAGCTTCCCTCGAAGCGGAGGCCGCTCGGAAAAATCTAACCGTTTCTCTGACCGGCAGCGGAAAAGTTAACGCCGATCCTAAAAAGATTTGCGAGATAGTCAATAATCTTTATTCAAATGCGGTAAATTATAATAAGCAGGACGGCAGTGTATCAATCAATATATCTGATTTGCCGGATAAAGTAATATTCACCGTCTCGGATACCGGAATCGGAATTGATAAAAAACATATTCCGCGGCTGTGCGAAAGATTTTACCGCGTTGACAAAAGCCGTTCCAAAAAGACGGGAGGCACGGGGCTCGGCCTGGCTATCGTTAAGCACGTCTGCGCGCTTTACGAAGCGGAGCTTAATATAGAGTCTGAGGAAAACGAGGGTACTACCGTTTCGGTAACGTTCAGAAAATAATCGTTGATTTATAGCGTAAATTTGTTTTTAAGCTATTGACGGATTTTACCGCGTGTGTTATACTGATGTTGTAAAAACGCACGCTTTTTATTTGCCTGGATTAAGCTTAACGGGTAGGGATATGAGTTTAGAGATAGACGTATTTAAGGCTATTGACGTTGCTACCGATAAGATACAAAACAACTCCCCTGTGGGAAAGGACGTTTTGGATAAAATCGTCGTCGATACGGATATAATTTATGATGAATCCGATCCGTTAACCTGCGTTTTGGATGCTTATCATATTCCGCGCGCCGAAGGACGTTACCCCGTTATGATGTATATACACGGCGGCGGCTTTGTGGCTGGAGACAAAAGGTTCAGGCGCGGCGTATCCAGGTGGTATGCTTGTCAAGGTTTATATGTATTTAACGTTAATTACGGGCTTTGCCCTGCGTATCAATACCCTGCGCCGTTAAGTCAGCTTGTAAAGGCGGTCAACTGGATAGCATCTCGCGCTGAGGATTTAAAGCTGGATACCGATAAAATTCTGATTTCGGGCGACAGTGCGGGCGCATATTATGCGGCAATGCTTATAGCCGCGTGCAATTATAAGCGCGTCCAGAAAAAGCTTGGCATTGTTCCCGACATTAAATTCGGAGCGGCCGTATTTAACTGCGGGCTTTACGATATACGTTCCATATTGGAAGCTAAAATGCTTTTTAATATCAATAACAGGATTTTCCGTAATTTTACCGGCATGACGTCGGAAGAGTTTGACGATTATTTTTATAAGGATCTTTGCGCGCCTACCGCTTACGTAAATGCGGATTATCCGCCTTGTTTTATCGTTTATTCCAAAAAGGATATTTTTTGCGCCGGTCAGGCTGAGCGTTTTATATCCGCGCTTGAAAATAAAAATATATATTTTGAAAGCTACCGTTCCGAGGCTCTGCTTGCCAATCACTGTTTTCCGCTGAATTGGAAGGGTAAAAACGCAACGCTTGCCAATGCAATGACCGTTGATTTCGTAAATAGATTTATCGGCGGAAATTTGCCCAAGCGTCTGCCTAAGTCTAAAAAACAGGATAATACTGCCGACGGGAAATAATGCTCCGATAAAAAATCAGCATTGCTTAAATACACCGCTTTTTAGCGGTGTATTTAATATTTCAGCCATTTGAAATAGCTATGCGATTGATTAAATTGTATGAAGCGTCGAAAAATTATAAGCAAGTTGTCGGGCGGCGCTTTGGCTTTTTTGTATGCCTTAGCTAAAATATACGGACTTTAAAAGCCGTAATTACCGGGCTTTAGTTCAAATTGCCATAATCGAACAGAGCGGTAAAGCATACGTTTTCTCCGGATTTTCCCGTAAAAGTATAGGCTCCGTTATCGTATTTGCAGCAGATGTTGACGGTTTCGCCCAGTTTTGTTTCGTTAATATAGTTGATAACCGCTCGTTTGACGGGCGCTGACGGCAGTGCTGCTGCGTTAAAAGCCATATCGGCGTATTTTATATTGTTCGTGTGCCCGTTGTGGTCAGTGTCAGATCGAGTTATGGTATGTGAACTGTCTCTTATACACATCTCCGAGCCCACGAGACGGAGCTAC
>USBU01000223.1 GCA_900553005.1 uncultured Eubacteriales bacterium
GATGTAGCTCCGTCTCGTGGGCTCGGAGATGTGTATAAGAGACAGCAGTAAGGCTGCTTGACGAGACCGCGGCGGCCGGCTTTACGCGCAATTTACCGGCGGCGGAGGCTTTAGTCGCCCGTATAGAAGGAAAGACGGACGATGCGGTACGTCCTTCCGGAAAAATACCCGATGAGCACAGAAAACTCAACGAGGAATTTCTGCGGCTGAAAAAAGCGTATTCGGCGGCGGAGGAAAGTCTTGGTTTATACGACTCTCTGCCGTTGCCGGATTCTCCTCCTGTCTTTGTAAAGGTGCTGACGTCTCTTGTACGCGCCGCGGGAGAAAAATACGCTGCGCTGAAGCGGAAAAAAGCCAGGCTCGATTACGCGGATCTGGAGCACCTTGCGTGCAGACTGGTGGAGGACGAAGTCTTAAGCCGGGAAATAACCGCTCGATTCAGATATATATTCGTTGACGAGTATCAGGATATAAATCCCCTGCAGGAGCGTATCATTAACGGGCTTAAGGGCGGGAGCCTGTTTCTTGTCGGCGATATCAAGCAGAGCATTTACGCTTTCAGACTGTGCGATCCTGGAATTTTCCTGGATAAGTACGAGCGCTGGCGTGAGAACGGTTTTTTGCCGCCCGTGGAGCTTAATGACAACTTCAGAAGCGCGTCGGAAATTCTAGAATTTGCCAACCGGGTTTTTTCTCCGCTCATGACGGCCGAGTTCGGAAAGCTGGATTACGCTAAAAGCGCGCTGCTTAAGTCCGGCGGAGGGATTGTCGGCGGAGAGGTTTGTCTTAACCTGATCGTGCGCAACTCCGAAAAAGCGGAGAATAAAGGCGTTTACAGCGTGCTTGACGCGCGCGGCGACGAAAGCGACGCAACGGAGGCGGAGACGGACAGAATCGTGCGCGATATTGCCGAAAAGCTAGCGGGCGGCATAGTAAAAGAAAACGGCGGAGTCAGACCGGTCAAATATTCCGACATAGCGGTGCTCGTTTCTTCCCGCGGTTCTCATGTGAAAATGCTTTACGAAAAGCTCAAAAAAGCCGGTATTCCCGTTTCGGTTCCGGACAGCGTAAAATTTTCGTCGGTTTACGAAGTGGCCGTGCTTTGCGAATTTATGAAATATCTTTGCAATTTTACGGACGATATAGCTTTGGTATCGGTGCTCAGAAGTGCGCTGGTCGGCATTACCGACGACGAGCTTGCCGATATAAAGCTTGCCGGGGACAAAAACGAAAAGCGCTTTTGCAGGCTTTGCGCCTCCTATGCGCGCAACTTTTCGGATGCGGCGGCAGAAAAGCTTAAAGCCTTTTACGCTCTTGCCGACAGATATCTCGGCTACAGCTATACGCAAACCGCCGCCGAGGTAATCGGCAAACTGGTATCGGAAAAAAAGTGGTTTGCGCATGTGTTCTCGCTTAAGGACGCGGACGTAAAGGCGGACGCTCTCGACGCGTTTTTAAGGCATTTGTCATCGTCGCCGTATGGAGGAAGCGTTGGCGAATATGTCGGATATTTAAAGCTTGAAAACGACGATTTCGTGCGTCCGCAGGCGGCTGACGCCGTGTCGGTAATGACGGTGCACGCGTCTAAGGGACTGGAATTTCCCTTCGTATATCTTGCCGGCACGGATAAACGTTTTAATATGAGCGATTTAAGCGGCAAGGTGATTTTTGACGGGCAGCTTGGTATCTGCATGAGAAATCATGATCTGGAACAGAGGACGGTCGTTGCTAACAAGCTGACCTTTGCCGCCGGTTTAAAGCTTAAGCGCAGTTTGCTTGAAGAGCGTATGCGGCTGCTGTACGTCGCGCTGACTCGCGCAAAGTACGGACTTTATGTTTACGCCTGTGCGGACGAAGACGACGAGCTTCTGACGGACGGCGGCATGGCCGGAACCGATTTCGAGGGCGGACGCAGCTTTTTCGACTGGCTTCGTCCCGCTTATGCCGAGTACGGCTTCAACGCGGTAAACGCCGCCGACTGCCGCATAGATTTCTCTGAGTCCGGCCGCGGCGCCGCCGTCGGACCCGTTGACGCGAAGCTTGCCGATACCGTCCGGCGTTATGTCGAATACGAATATCCGTATCCGCACGCCGAGGTCAAAAGCAGCGTAACCGCCGTGAACGCTATGGATTACGATGATTTTCCGGTTAAATATTCGACGGGCGGCGACGACGATCGTGCGGCCGAGCGCGGAAGCATGTATCATAAGGCGATGGAGTTGATCGATTTCGGCGCGGATTTCGATTCCGAGTGGCGCAGGCTGGACAGTCTTCTCGGCATAGGCGGACTTGTTGACAGAAACGAGCTGTTTGCGGCGTTCGGCAAGCTTGGCAGCTTTGTTTCCGGCCGGAAATTTTACCGCGAAAAACAGTTCGTTTACAATATGGGCGGTGTTCTTGTTCAGGGCGTCATCGACCTTATTGTTGTCGGCGGAGAAAGCTGTTTTATAGTCGATTATAAGACGTCGGACAGAGAGAGTATTTTATCGGGCGCTTACGATTTGCAGCTTTCCGCATACGCCGCCGCCGCGGAAGAGATTTTAGGGCTTAAGATAACCGCCGCTTACGTATATTCGTTCCTGTCTCTTATACACATCTCCGAGCCCACGAGACGGAGCTACATCTC
>USBU01000224.1 GCA_900553005.1 uncultured Eubacteriales bacterium
TCGGAGATGTGTATAAGAGACAGGCGCGATGCTGGAAGTGCTGGATCCCAACCAAAATTCCGAGTTTAAGGATCACTATCTGGAGATTCCTTACGATTTATCGAAAACAATGTTTGTTTGTACCGCTAATACTCTCGATACCATTCCGGCGCCGCTTCTGGACAGAATGGAGGTCATAGAGCTTAGCGGATATACCTATGAGGAAAAGCTTCAGATAGCCAAACGCTATCTTTTCCCCAAGCAGCTTGCGGCCAACGGAATGAAGGACGGCGCTGTGAAAATGGCCGACAACGTTATGAATGAAATCATAGCCGGCTACACCAGGGAGAGCGGCGTCAGAAATCTTGAGCGGGAAATAGCCACCGTTATACGCAAGCTTGCGGTCAAACTTGTAAAAAGCGGCAAAAAGGACGCTGATTTTGAGGTTAAGTCCTCTGATCTGCCTGTGTATCTCGGTCCGGCCAAATATAAGGACAACTTAAAAAACGAGGCTGACAGCGTCGGCCTTGCCACCGGTCTTGCCTGGACCAGCGTCGGCGGCGTTACTCTGAATATAGAGGTGGCGCTGATACCGGACGGCAAGGGTGAAATTACTCTTACCGGAAATATGGGCGACGTAATGAAGGAGTCGGCAAAAACCGCGTTTTCCTTGGTTAGGAGCCGTTCCAAGCAGTACGGTATAGATAAGGAGATGTTTACGTCATACGATCTTCATATTCATATTCCCGAGGGCGCTACGCCCAAGGACGGTCCGAGCGCAGGTATAACTCTTGCGACTGCCATCCTGTCCGCGCTGACGGGTAAAAAAGTCAGCCGGGACGTTGCTATGACGGGCGAAATAACTCTTCTTGGCAATGTGCTGGCTATCGGAGGCTTAAAGGAAAAATCGCTTGCGGCTTTCAGAAGCGGCGTCAAAACGCTTATTATTCCCAAGGAAAACGAAAAGGATATAGCGGAAATTCCCGACGAAGTGAAAAACGGCGTCGAAATAGTTACCGTTTCGGTAATCGATGAGGTTTTTGACCGCGCGATAGTGAAATAAGGAAGATTTTTATGCAAATAAAAAAGGCCGCGTTTGTAACAAGCATTGCTTCCGCGGAAAAATACGAGGAATACGCTCTTAGCTGCCGAACGCCTGAAATATGCGTGGTAGGCCGTTCTAATGTGGGTAAATCCACCTTTATCAATATGCTTGCAGGTCAGAATAGGTTGGCCAAAACCTCGTCGGCGCCGGGACGAACAAGGCTTATCAATCTTTTCGATTTCAACGACGGCTTATTCAGGCTGGCGGATCTTCCGGGTTACGGCTACGCGTTGGCGGCTAAAACGCAGCGCAAAGAGTGGGGAAGTCTTATAGAGAATTATCTGCTTAATTCCGAAAACCTGCGTCATACGTTGGTGCTTGTGGACAGCCGTCATACTCCTTCCGCCGACGACGTTGCAATGACCGAATACCTTTATTATTACCGTATGCCGTTTACGGTAATAGCGACAAAATGCGATAAACTGAAAAAATCGCAGCTTCAGACAAGTGCGTTAAATATAGCCGCCGCGCTTAAAATAGGCCGGGACAATATTATTTTTGCCGATATGTTCGGATTGGGGCGCACGGAGATTGCCGCAAGGATAGAGGAGGCGCTGTCGGCTGATTCGTAATGATCGAAAAAAAGGTTGCTTTAAATACAAGTAACCTTTTTAATTTGTCCGAAATATTATGTAGAAGGAACATGTAGTTTCGGGAGGTTGAATTATGATTAACACCAAAGCCGCGGGAAGGATTAACGGTAATCCCTTATGCGGACTGTGCGAAAGGGTATGTATAGAAACCAGAAAGGTATTCGACGGATGTATAGCTAGGTTCGGCAACGTTGTTTTCAACGTTCCTCTTACAGGCTTTACTCCCGGTCTGCAGCCGCCTTACACCTTTGTAAGCGCGCGCAGCAACGGAGCGTCGGTAATTGCGGATCTGGTAATCACGCCTATTCAGGGGCGCAGATCCAGGCTTACTTTCAACGTCACTACGCCTATAGCGGTTTACTATTCCGACGCAAACGGCGTAAGCGGAACCGCTCAGGGCAGCATTACGATAAACCGTGATATTGTGCTGTCCGTACCCGAGGATTCTGTAGTGCCGTATTCCGTAGAGGCGGCGACCAGCGTCGTAAGCACAATAGGGACTTTTAATGCGGATAACGCGTCCGTAACCATGACCACCTGCATAGTTCAGATAATTCGGATAGTTACCGTTGTGGAAATACTTGTGCCGTCATACGGGTATTGCGAATATCCGGAATGCGAGGAATTCGCGGACAGAAGCTGCGAAGGAATTTTCGAGCGGCCTCTGTTCCCTCCGTCAAATCTGTAGATTTATTTAAGAAGAATCGGCTTCCCTTCCGTTATGGGAGGGAGGCCGTTTTTTTATTGCGCGGCGTCGGGGACGCTGCGCGTTTTGCTTAATATCCGTCCAAACGTTTGCAAAAACGCGGCACGTTTGCTATAATAAAAAAATGAAAGTTTACGCTATCAGTGATTTCCATCTTTCCATAAATAACCCGAAACCCTGTCTCTTATACACATCTCCGAGCCCACGAGACGGAGCTACATCTCG
>USBU01000225.1 GCA_900553005.1 uncultured Eubacteriales bacterium
AGATGTAGCTCCGTCTCGTGGGCTCGGAGATGTGTATAAGAGACAGGAAATAATCGCAGCCTTAGTAATTGCTAAGACCAACCTTGCTCTTCTGACCAAGGACATGGCAGCCGAAGGACTTATAATGAAAACAAAGGGCACGCTTGACCGCCGCGAGGTATATTACTCCCTGACCGATAACGGGAAAAAATATCTCAACGAACGCCTTTTTATCATAGAAGAAGGCGTAAAATCCAACTTTGTGACCGAAGACGGCTATTTGGAAGCGATAGCGCTTTTGGAAAAAGCGGCCGATATTATAAACGGAGCGCAATAATCGTCTGTAATGCGGCGGCGGAAACGGGCATATATTTTAAAATAACGGCCGCCGAAGAGCGGAAAAAGGAAATACTCAGAAAATTATGTTTTCCCGTATAAAAAAAGACCTTGAATCCGTAATGAAACATGATCCCGCGGCCAGAAACCGCTTTGAGGTCGTGCTGACGTACAGCGGTTTTCATGCGCTGGTGATGTATCGCTTTGCGCATTTCATGCACGTACACGGTTATAAACTGATTGCGAGAATCGTCGCGCAGACCGCAAAATTTTTTACGGGAATAGAAATTCATCCCGGCGCAAAAATAGGCTCCGGCGTGTTTATCGATCACGGCGAAGGCGTCGTGATCGGAGAGACTGCCGTCGTCGGCAACAACGTCGTAATATATCAGGGCGTTACGTTAGGCGGCACCGGCAAGGACAAGGGCAAGCGCCACCCTACCATTGAGGACAACGTAATGATAAGCGCGGGCGCAAAAATTCTGGGACCGTTTACGGTCGGAAAAAACGCAAAAATCGGAGCCGGCTCAATAGTTTTAAAGGAAGTGCCGGCAAACGCCACCGTGGTCGGCGTACCGGGACGCGTTGTAAAGCTTAACGGAATACGGGTGGACGATCTGGATCAAACTCTGCCGGATCCCGTTGCGGACGAGCTGAATAAGCTTAACGCCAGAATAGACGAGCTTTACCGTTTAACGGGCGTTAAAAAAGAAACGGACGGCGCTGCCGAAACCCGGTCAGTCGATCAACAATAATCTATGAGGACATTTTATGCTCAGGTTTTATAATACTCTTACACGCGAAAAGGAAGTCTTTAAGCCCGAGGGGAAAACGGTAACCATGTATTCCTGCGGCCCCACCGTATATAATTATGCGCATATAGGAAATCTGCGCACATACGTATTTATGGATTTGGTGCGCCGGACGCTGAAATACGACGGATATAAACTTAAGGGCGTAATGAATATAACGGACGTAGGTCATCTTATGTCCGACGGCGACGAGGGCGAGGATAAAATGGAGGTTGCGGCAAAAAAGCAGCGGAAATCTCCGTATGAAATCGCCGCGTACTACACGGACGTATTTTTCAAAGATATCGCCGCGCTCAACATCGGAAAACCGGAAATAATCGCAAAGGCTACCGATCACATTCAGGACATGATCAAGTATGTGGAAACGCTAATGGAAAAGGGATACGCATACGAGACCAGCGACGGCATTTACTTTGATATATCGCGCTTTAAGGATTACGGAAAGCTGTCCAGGCTGAATCTTGACGACCAGATTGCCGGCGCACGCGTCGAGGTAAACGGCGAAAAGCGTCACCCTGCGGATTTTGCTTTATGGAAAAAGGCCCCCAAAGAGCATATAATGCAATGGCCCTCTCCCTGGGGAATGGGCTATCCCGGCTGGCATATAGAGTGCTCGGCAATGAGCAAAAAATACCTCGGCTCAGTAATAGACATTCACAGCGGCGGCGTAGACCATATACCCGTACATCACGAAAACGAAATAGCGCAATCGGAAGCGCTGGAGGGACATAAAACCGTCAACACCTGGCTGCACGGCGAATTTATGCTGGTGGACGGCGGCAAAATGAGCAAATCCCTGGGCAATACCTATACGATAGCTCAGCTTGAAGAAATGGGCTATCCTCCCCTGTCGTTCAGATATTTCTGTCTTAACACCCATTATCGCAAAAAACTGAACTTTACTTTTGAAGGCATTAAAGCCGCCGACACCGCATACAAGCGCCTTTTGAATCTGTTGTACGAGCATAAAATCTCCTCGGCGGAAACAGATAAAAAATTAACCGACAAATACCGCGATGAATTTCAGGCGGCGATAGACGACGACATAAATATTCCTCTGGCACTGGGCATTGTCTGGACCATGCTGAAAGAGCGCCCGTCAAAGGATATCTACTCTCTCGCAATGGAATTCGATAAGGTGCTTGGCTTAAGTCTGGATAAGGCCGCTCCCGCCGAAAAAGAAAAAATCGATATTCCGGACGAAATCCGTAAGCTGGCGGATCTGCGTCTTGAAGCAAGAAAAGCCAAAAACTGGGCCGAGAGCGACAGACTCCGCGATATTCTCAATCAAAAGGGCTACTCAGTGCTGGACGCAAAAGACGGTTATACTTTGGAACGCAAATAAAAATACCGTTTATCGCTATTTCCATAGAGATATTAGTTTTGTGATTTAAAAAACTCAACTTTTTATTGGTTGAGTTTTTTGTTTATAC
>USBU01000226.1 GCA_900553005.1 uncultured Eubacteriales bacterium
GAGATGTAGCTCCGTCTCGTGGGCTCGGAGATGTGTATAAGAGACAGACGTTTATTTCGCGCGGAAACATAGTCGATATGGCTGTCGGCGTGATTATCGGCGGAGCTTTTACCGCTATCGTTACCGCGCTGACGCAGCAGATCTTTCAACCGCTGGTAAACTGGGCGCTTGCCGGCGCGGGCGGTGGTCTGGAGGAGGCCGTGACGATGCTTAAGGTCGTGACGGACGAAACGGGCGCGGTAGACATGACAAAATCCATTTATATAGATTGGGGCGCGTTTATTACGGCCGTGCTCAACTTCTTTATAGTGGCGCTTGTTTTGTTTTTTATATTGAAAACGATCAACCGCGTGCACGAGGCGGCAAAGCCCAAATTTTACGGTTACGAAAAGAAGGAATATTATAAAATGCGCGCTTCGGGACTTTCTAAATCCGAGATAGAGGAAATGGCGGCCATTCGCGATAAAGAGGCCGCAGAGAAAGCTGCCGCCGCAGTACCGCCCGAAACTCAGGAGGACATACTCCGCGATATAAGGGAGCTTTTAAAGTCGGCCTCGGGCAATAAATCCGATTAGGAAAAATTCAAAGACTGATTTTTAGCGCAGCAGATAAGACCGCTTGATTTTACTGGCGTTCGGTTGGCTTAGCGGCATTATGAAAATAAGGCCGCTGCTGCGGTTTTGGGTGAATTGAATGAACAGCGAAAAAATTTCGGCCGGGACGTCGGCCGTAACTACGGAATATGTTTTTCCCGTGGCAGTGGTTTGCGCGGAAAAAACAGAAAACGCCGAGGCTATAACTAAGGAAAAGGAGTTGCAGATAAATCTTGTCGAGCCGCAGCTTACCCGCATTGAAAAGGGCGGTTTTTTGGTGCTGGATTTCGGACGGGAGCTGGCTGGAGGCGTGCGTATCCTTGCTTTTGACGCGGGCTGCCGCGTTCGGCTGCGCCTCGGGGAAAGCGTAAGCGAGACTTTTTCGGAGCTTGCCGGCTCCAAGCCCGGCTGCAACGACCATGCCGTGCGCGACGCGGAGGTTTTTCTTCCTTCGCTATGCGATCAGAAATATTTTCAGTCGGGATTTCGTTTTTTACGCATAGACGCGCCGGAAAAGGACGTCGCGATAAAAAGCGTTGCCGCGGTTTACAAGCACGTCGGCTACGATCGTGTAGGAGTATTCAACTGTGCGGACGAGGTCGTTAACCGAATATTCGATACGGCTGCTCATACCGTTACGCTGTGTATGCAAAACGGGATGCTCTGGGATGGCGTCAAGAGAGATCGTCTTGTCTGGATAGGCGATATGTATCCCGAATTTCTAGCCGGATTCGGTCTTTATAAGGAGTGCGATTACGCCAGACGGTGCCTGGATTACGCGCGCGAGACGACTCCTCTGCCGGGTTGGATGAATACTATGCCCACATATTCTCTGTGGTGGATACTCTGTCTTAAGGAGTATGTTTTTCATACCGGCGATATCGATTTTCTAAGAAAAAACAGATATTATCTGGATGAGCTTTTAAAAATTTACGACGGCTGTATTTCCGACGACGGAGAAATCAATACTCCGGGAATATTTCTCGATTGGCCGTCGCACGATACTCCGGACGAAAAATTCGGAGTCAGGGCAATCGCAAAAATGGCAGCCGACGCGGCGGACGTTTTGACCGCTTCGCTGTTTTATAAAAATCCGCATACCGAATCCATAAAAAGAAAACTTGCCTCGGTCAAAGGCGCGCCCGCGGAGAAAAAGCAGGCTGTGGCGCTGTCGCTGCTTGCCGGGTACGACGCGGATCCCGCGCTGCTTATAAAGGACGGCGCCTGCGGAATGAGCACTTTCATGAGCTGGGCGATTCTTAACGCCGCTCACGATTACGCTTCGCCGGAGGCTGCGGCAAAAATGTGCCGCGATTATTACGGCGCGATGCTAAAGCTTGGCGCGACTTCGTTTTGGGAAGATTTCGATATGAGCTGGCTGGAGGGCTCGGCTCCCGTAACGCGGCTTTCCGCGGCCGGAGAAAAGGACGTGCACGGCGATTACGGAAAATACTGCTATAAGGGTTTCAGGCATTCGCTTTGTCACGGTTGGTCAGCAGGCGTTATAAATTATCTTCAGACAAGGATTTTGGGCGTGCGGCCCGTTCAGTTCGGTGGACTTTCCGTGCGCGTGCGGCCCTGTCCCGAGTACGGAGACATGACGGGCGTCGTGCCGGTGGCCGGCGGGTTGGTCAAAGTAGAGGTAAAATCCGGCCGCGTCGGCGTTGAAGCGTCGCCGGGCATCGAGATTATCGCGGACTGAGTTCAGGGCTTATGCGATATCGGGATTTACGCGGGTAATTTTTCAGCGGGTATGCCCCCCCTGATCATATATTTGCGGTGTTTTTCATCTTGACGACGCGGTGTAAATAAAGCCGACCGTAGACATCGGCGGGATAAAAATGCTGCGGATATAATTATATGCTTAGTTGACGCGCAAACGACCGGACGGTGAAAAATCGATGAAAAATTACCGATTGCTATTGACCTGTCTCTTATACACATCTCCGAGCCCACGAGACGGAGC
>USBU01000227.1 GCA_900553005.1 uncultured Eubacteriales bacterium
TGTAGCTCCGTCTCGTGGGCTCGGAGATGTGTATAAGAGACAGGTTTTTAGCCGCGCGTTTATTGACAAACCGATGCTTTTTGTTGTATAGTATTTACATGAGCGGCGTTGTTAAGCATAAAAATAAACTGGGGCAGAAGCTTACGCCTTCGGCAAAGCTGTTTATTGCGCTGTCCGTTATCGGCGCGGCCGTCGCTTTTTTGTTTATAGCGGCTTCGGTGGTGGTTTATTTTGTCGATAACGTCGCGGGGCTGAAAACCTTCGGCACGCTTTTTTATCCGGTGGTAATATGCGTCGCTCTTTCCCTGACCGCGGGAATAAATCAGCTGCTCCGCGGTACGCACGCGCTTGCCGCTGTCGGCGTGACGGGCGGAGGACTGTGTCTGCTGCTTGCGGTCGGCGTGATTATTTACGAATGCGCGGTTTACGGTAAATTTTTTATCGTACCGTTTACGGTAGTGCTTTGATCGGACCGGATTGCCGGTCTTTTTGTTTGGCCGCAAAAGCCGTTAGCGGACTTTCGCTGCGCCGTATTTGACTTTATCGGTGTCGTTTATGGAATACAGAGAGCTTAAAAAGAGCGAAATTTCTAAGGAATTGTTTGCGTCGTTTGTCCGCAGGCAGGAGGTAAACGCCGTTTTAACGCGTATCGACGGACAATGGCGGGAGATTAGCCGGCCTTTTATTGACGATTGGAGCCCGTCGGATTACGACTTTTTGGTCAAATGTCTTATAAATACCATCGAGACCGGCGGCGCTGTTTTCGGCGCATTTGATGAAAAAGGCCGTCTTAAGGCGTTTGCGTCCTTGGAGGGCGGAATTTTCGGGCGGAAGCATAGGTATAAGGATTTGAGCAGTCTGCACGTTTCGGCAGAATGCCGCCGCAGCGGTATAGGGAAAAAGCTGTTTTGCATGGCTGCTCTAAAGGCAAAGGCGAACGGCGCGGACAGGCTGTATATTTCGGCGCACTCTGCTGTAGAGACGCAAAGCTTTTATTTAAGTATGGGTTGCCGCGACGCCGAGGAGATCAACGCGCTTCATGCGGAAAATGAACCCTGCGACCGCCAGATGGAATGCGATTTAAGCCGTTTCAGTTGACGTAGCGCCATAAATAGTTGTACGGCCGGATTTTCCGACTGCGGCAGGGAATACGCTGAAAGCGTTTTTTAAAGCTGTGTAAAGGTTCGTTAAATCAAATAAGACGCGCCCGGTATTTAGGCGCGCCTTATCCTTATTATATATATATGCTTTATCTTCCGATTTCCGTGTTGTCGCGTTTGCGGTCGCGCAGCTCGGGTACGGGATGCTCGCTTTCCTCGAAACGGTAATCCTTGCCGAATTCGGAGATATACTTATCTATTACCCGGTGGCTGGCAACGGCTGCCGTAGCGCCGTTCACACGGTCGTTATACTTGAAAAACTCGTAATTTTCGGGAAGCTCGTCAACCGAGGTGTATTCCTCCAGTATCGCGGCGTTGTTGACGGTGTTTTTTAAGGTTGCGCGTATATAAGCTTTGTTGTTTTCGATGTTGTCGTTAAAGCTGAGCAGCATGGGGAACTTGCCGTCGGGAATAACCTGCTGCCAATCCTTGTTTTCATAGGTTTTCAAAAGCTCGGCCGCTTTGTGAAGGTGCGCTATCTCGTCGGTCAGATGACGGTCCCAAAGCGCCTTTACGTTTTCGTCGGTTTCATCCTCGTACATCGAGTAGTAAAGATAGCACTCAGTATATTCGTGCATCAGCAGCATTTCCAGCCAGGTGGAGGAGGAATCCATAAGAGATTCGTACTGAGTTACGTGCTGTTCCTCTATCATGGCGATTTCGGCAAACAGCTTTCTGCCTAAATCCGAGGTGTAAAACGTCCCGACGTTCATATAATAATTCATCGTCTGCTGCTCTGCGGCGGTAATGATCATGGTCGCGAGCACGGTCTGCAGATCGGATACTTTGGAATCGATACAGCGGCGGACGTTGTCTTTGGGAAAGCGATGATGCGCGATGGTCGGACGACCGGGCATGATCTCCGTATAACGGCCGACAAGTCGTTCCGCCTGTACGCCCTGCTCCATTTCCAAAAGGTTCGCATAGCGGTATAAGTGATCGAAATCTTCCAAAAGCGCGAAGTCGAGCGCCTTTTTCACATAACAGTCGCTCTCGCGCTTCGCGAGTTCCGCCGTCAGATCCACGGCGAGTTGTTCATACCCGATCGTGTGTTCGAGGGCGCTCTCGTCGCAGGGTTTCAAGAGCGAAATTTTAATCTGCTGCTGTTTCTCGATCGCGCGCGTCAGGGCGAGATCTCTTCTCAGATCGTTATCGCTCGTGTGACGCGAAAACTGATGCGAAAACCAATTCGCCTCGAATTCCGTACCGTTCATCAAAATAATGCGGGTCTTGGTGTACGGATCCACTTCACGCTTATCGTAAGGTTTCGGGTACAACTGTTTCCAATTCTGAAACATCGAAGTCAAGGACGCGGGACATTCTTTAAAAGGATTCATAAATTCCTCCCTGTTTTATTACCCTATTATCTTATGCAAGCCTCGCGGAATGTGTTCATAG
>USBU01000228.1 GCA_900553005.1 uncultured Eubacteriales bacterium
AGATGTAGCTCCGTCTCGTGGGCTCGGAGATGTGTATAAGAGACAGTCCTTATATTCTTCATCGGATACCGGTAAAATACCGATTTCATCTTCCGAAAATTTCTTTCCGGACTTTTCCTGCGAGCGGTTTTTCACTTTTTTGCGTCTCTTTTTGTCAGCAGCCTGCTCTTCCTCGAAAATGCGCTGTTCCTCCTCGAGCTGAGCGTTGACGGAATCGATTTCTCTTTCTATTTCCTCGCGCATCTGCTCCTTTTCCTCGCTGAGTTTTTTCAAATCATTGCGGGAAAAATTCGCCTCGAGGGGAGTAAAGCTCTTGCCGTCGTCGATGCTGGACAACCGACGTGAAACGTAAGCCGAGCCGTATGTCGTATTACGGTTGCGTATGCGCTCGATTTCCGCGGCGCGCTCCTCCTCCGGATTTTTGACGTACATTCCGCGGTTTTTAACCGCTCCCTTTACCTTGTCGTTTACAAATTTATCGTAAACCCACTGAGAGAAAACCGTCCAGATAAGGACAATATACGCCACGCCGAGCAACATGAAAATCATCCAGAAAAATATCGAAATCTGCAGCGGAATAAGCATGATGAGCACTATCGGCAAAAAGCTCAGGACAATGAAAAACAGATTCTGCGGAAACAGAGCGACGGCAAAAAGCAGACTGTTTTTCACAAGTCCGGTAAATTTAAGCTTATAAGTGACGGTTTGCGTGCACAGATAAATAAGCATGCACAGCATTAGCACAAATTGCAGAACGGCAAGCGTGACGGCTATTACTTTCACTGCGGTATTGACTCCGGTAAGATAGCTATATGCCGAAAGACTGAAAATAAATACGAAAAACGACACGCCGGCGAAGAGAAATATCCAAAGATAATTAGCCCAGTTCTTTTTAATGCCCTTAAAAAACGTACCGGCAACGGCGATTCCCTCCCCCCATGCAAGCAGCTTCATAACGTGAAAGGCTCCGGCAAATCCTACGCCTGCAAGCATGATAAGCGGAATAAGCACAAGATACGTCTGCATACTGAACATAAAAGTGCGATACTGTCCCAAAAAAGCCGCGTCTGTAACTACGGGATAGCCTATACCCAGATTCCCCGAATACGGCACGATCGCAGCGTCCACCTTGAGCACCATATTCATGAAAATAATCCAGGCTAGCGCAGGCAGCATAAAAAGCAGCGTAAGAAGACTTATCTTGACCATTGCGCCCAGTCGATTGAAAAACACGTCCTTGAATACCGCCCAGCGGGAGCCGGGCAGACGGTTGGGCGTAAAATCGGGCAGATTGTCCTTGCCCATGGTAATCCTGTATATCAGGCCTTTTTTCTGAGACATTATCTATCCTCCGTAAATAAATCGTTTATTATTTCAGCAATCTTATCCGCCGCTGCCGCTTCGTCAGCAACCGAAACGGTCGCAAACAGACAACGCGAATCATCGAATTCTTCATGATATTTTTTAATCCCGAATTCCGCTCTGTCCGGGCCGTCCGCGCCGATGCGGGAAAAAAGCGCTGTCATAAGCTCCGAGTCCTGCAATGGCGGGAAATAGCATACCGTAGTTTCCGCGCGGCATGGCATATCCGCCGACATACGCGCCGCCGCCATAGTAAAGACTTCAAGCTCGTCCTCGTCGAAAAACGATGCGGTAAGCGCAACGGACGACTCCTGCCGTGAAGCGCCGCATTTAAAGTTGTTTTTATCGAACTCAAGGCACAGTTTTTCAAAAGCATCCGCCGCTTGAGAAGCCTCGCCTTCGGACGGAAAATCAAATACGGTTACAGCCGCGCCGGATAATACTCTGCCGCCGCTGCATCTTAAAACCGGACGGCCGTCGTTTACGACATTAATAATAACTTTCTCTTTTACAACTTTTTTATCCTTTTTGGATTTGCGAGTTTTTCTCCCGGCCATATCTGCTAAAACGCCTTCGACGACTGCAACTGCTTTTACATGCACGCCGCTTTTTACCGCAGCCGCGGCGCAAGCGCAGGCAAAAGCCTCGTACTCCTCTCCTCCGTCAAATATCAAGACGGGCGCTCCCGGCCTTTTAAGAAATTCGAGCCGGCCGTCGCTGCGCGTAAATCCCATATTTTCAAGGACCTGAAGCCTGTAATCCCGGCCGATATTTTTTACCGCCGAGTAAAACCGGAAAATAAAATCGGCCGTAGCCTTTCTGTCCGATAAATAAGTAATGGCCGCCTCCAAAAGACCGGCGCCGAAATCCAAAGCACGATATAGCGCCGCTTTTAACGATTATATAACATTATCAGTTTTTTTTCAATCATTTTGCGCCGCTTGCCGCAAAATTGATTGACAAGCATTTTTTATTATGTTATTCTTATCCCATAGATAATGAGGAGCGTTGAACATCAGTAGCTGTTTCTTTTGAAATCCCGATAGACCGGAAGCAGTAAAAGGGTATCGACGCCGAAGCGTTTTACCGCGGCGGGCGCGGATTACGCTGGGTGCAGAGGCTAATACCCTGCAACTGTCATTCCGAGCGAATGGAGCACATTATTCGATAGCCCTAACAG
>USBU01000229.1 GCA_900553005.1 uncultured Eubacteriales bacterium
CTAGTTTTTCGCGCTTTTCTTTTGATACGTTTGTGGACATAAAATCTTCCTTTCTTGCCTTACGCTTTTATCCGCGCTTCTTTATTATATAAATATAACATAAAACGACTGAAAAATCAATCGCTTTTGTTTGTCAGGCTTTTAACAAGGACAACCCGCGACGGAAATTTACTCTTTCCGCAAATCCCGCCAAGCAAAAAACACATATTATAAATAAAAAAGGCAGCCGTTTTGACTACCTTTTAAGAAATGGCGTTCGCGGCGGGAATCGAACCCACAGTCTATCGCTTAGGAGGCGATTGCGTTATCCTGTTACGCCACGCGAACACATGCAAAAATATTTGCGCAAAAAATAATATCGTTTTTACATTAAGTTGTCAAAAGCACGCAAAAACAGCCAACTAGCCCCAAATATAAAAATTGCGACGCAATACAAACAAAAGCCGAAACCAAGCAACAAAGCCTGATAATTGTAATATAACGCGGAACAAAAGTCAAGCACATTAGCCCGGCCGAGGAAAAACATTTATCCGCAGCCACTGTCGAAGCGCGTAAAAAAACAGACGGCAGCAAAAACCAACGTTAGGCAAGTTTTTTACTGCTTAAAATTTTTATCGAAAAGCACGGCCGCACGGTCAACGTCCGCCCTAGTCCCCTCCGGCACCGAAGCGTAACCGAAGTCAAGTCCCAACCGGTCGTATTTAGTGACGCAAAGCTTTTTGAACGCAAGAAATTCCACGCCGCGACAAAACGGAAACTTTTTTTTAAGCTCGGCCAGCGCCGTAACGGCCTCTTCGCCGTCGTTCACGCCCGGGCAAAGCACGTTGGTAAGTAAAACGTCGGTATTGTTTTTGCGGCATTCGTCCAAAAAAGGCGCAAGACGCGCTATAAGCTGTCCTCCGTTTTCCCCCGATTGATTTTTAACGTCCAGCCGCACGCCGTCAAGCTGCGCGATAAGTCCGCCGTCGGCAATAAGGCCGTTAGTTTCCGCGATGACTGTCAAACCGAGCGCATGAACCTCACGGCTGAGTTCCTTACAAAAATCAGCCTGCAAAAAAGGCTCTCCTCCCGACAGCGTTATGCCTCCGCCAGTCAGGTACGGCAGATAGCGCCGAACGGTCCTTACCGCTTCCGTAAGAGTAAGCTCTCTGCCGGGCTTTATCAGCGTCTCGGGATTGTGGCAGAACGGACATCTGAGATTGCAGCCGGCAAAGAACAGCACGCTTCTCAATCCCTCGCCGTCCACGGCCGAGCCGTGATAAAACGAGTCTATGTACGCTTTACATTCCTTCATGATAGGTCCGCTGCAAAACCTCCAGCTGCTGCGCGCGCGACAGCTTATGGAAATTGACCGCATAACCCGAAACTCTTATCGTTATATTGGGATAAAGCTCGGGATTTTCCATGGCGGCGACAAGCTTTTCTCTGTCAAGGACGTTTACGTTAAGATGGTGCGCGCCCTGCTTAAAATACCCGTCCATCATACGCACCAGATTGTCCGTGCGCGTACTCTCGTCCTTACCCAAAGCCGACGGCAGAATGGAAAACGTATTGGATATACCGTCGCGGCAGCAATCATACGGAAGCTTTGCAACCGAATTAAGCGAAGCAAGCGCGCCCGAGTTTTCCCGACCGTGCATTGGATTTGCTCCGGGCGCAAACGGCGCGCCCTTAACTCTGCCGTCAGGAGTGCTGCCCGTTTTTTTGCCGTAAACGACGTTAGACGTAATTGTAAGCACTGACAGCGTGTGCTTTGCGCCGCGGTAAGCCGGCGTCTTTTTAAGCTCCTCCGAAAAATCTTTAAGAATACTCACCGCAATATTGTCAGCGCGGTCGTCATCGTTGCCGTACTTGGGATAATCGCCCTCGATGACAAAACTCTCGATAAGCCCGTTTTCGCCCTGCACAGGCGTTACCGACGCGTATTTTATCGCTGACAGCGAATCAGTAATAACGCTAAGCCCCGCGACTCCGCAAGCCAGAAAACGCTCGACCTCGGTATCGTGCAAGGCCATCTGGATTTTTTCGTAAGCGTACTTATCATGCATATAGTGTATGACGTTCAGCGTATTTACGTACAATTTGCACAGCCATGCGCGATATTTTGAAAATTCCGCCATAACCTCGCCGTAATCGAGCTTACCTGTAAATCCTTTGCCCTCGGGCGCGATCTGCGCGCCCGTATTTTCATCGCGGCCGCCGTTAAGAGTAAGCAGCAAAAGCTTGGCAAGATTACAACGCGCGCCGAAAAACTGCATTTGCTTGCCTATCTTCATTGCGGAAACGCAGCAGGCGATTCCGTAATCGTCGCCGTAAACAGGCCGCATAAGATCGTCGTTTTCGTACTGAATGGAATCGGTATCCGCCGAAACCTTGGCGCAGAAACGCTTGAACGGCTCCGGCAGACTGTCAGACCAAAGTACGGTAAGATTAGGCTCCGGCGCCGGGCCCAGCGTATAAAGCGTATTGAGAATACGATAGGAATTTCTGTCTCTTATACACATCTCCGAGCCCCCGAGACGGAGCTACATCTCGTATGCC
>USBU01000230.1 GCA_900553005.1 uncultured Eubacteriales bacterium
CGAGATGTAGCTCCGTCTCGTGGGCTCGGAGATGTGTATAAGAGACAGCCTTAACGCCTGCCGCCGTTTTTTGCGGGCTTATCCTTTTTTACGGGCGCAAACATGTCTCCCGTCGCCTTAAGTATAACGCCTAGCGGAAAAATCCTGTAAAGCGCGTAGAGAAACCTATATTTTCCGCCGACTATATAAAAAGGCCGGTAGCGTTTTTTCGCTATGATTTTCTCTATCTTGCCGCACGCGTAATCGACGCTCATGCGCTTATGCTCCCTCGCCGAAATATGGTCGTCCGCGGCCTTGATCCTGTCGCCGTAACGGTCGTTTGTAGTAAAATTTTTTACCCGGTTTTTAGTAAATTCCGTTCTGATATCTCCGGGACAGATTGCCGTCACGTCAATTCCATACGGCCTGACCTCTTCCCGAAGCGAATGACTGAACATGCTTACCGCAGCTTTGCTGGCGCAGTACATTGAACGGAAGGGAAGCGGAAATATTGCGCACGCCGAGGAGATATTGACTATTTTACCTCCGGCGGACATGAGCGGCAGCGCGTACTTGACGCAGCGGAACACGCCCATGAAATTGACCTCGAAGATTCTGCTTACTTCATTGTCGGACAACAGCTCCGCTGCGCCGGACACACCGTATCCGGCGTTATTTATAAGTATATCTACCCGTCCGTAACGCTCGCGGACAATATCGAACGCGGCTTTTACGTCGGCCTCGGACGAAACGTCGCATCTGATGCCGCCCGTTTCCTCGCCGCAGCTTCTGGCAAGGTTGACAACAGTGTTGTTCTTACAGAACTCGCCTGCCATATGCCGGCCTATGCCGCTTGTTCCGCCCGTTATCACTATAATTTTTCCGTTTAATTTACTCATGACTAAATAATAGCAAAATTCGCTTTTTAAGTCAAACAAACTCGCGCAATAGCCTATGCTTAATCCAACGGCGATCCGAATTTGCGTCAGAATCAAACGTATGCTTCATTATTTAAAACTTCTTTATAAAATTCAGAAGCATTCTGGTGCAGACGCGCAATAAAAAACGCCGCGATTAGATACGCGGCGCTACAGCGTCAATTTACAGCCGGCTCCTGAACGGAAGCGTCGATCTTTTCCGCATTGCAATCGGAAGACACCTCATCCGGCAAAGCTTCCTTAGTCTTATCCTCCGGCATTCCGTCCATAAGCGAGGGCGGCTGGCTGCCCTTAAACGCAAGCTTTAACAGAATCGGACACAAAAGCGAGGAAATAATAACCAGCATTATTACGGCGACCATGGGATTGATGGGAACGTTTTGGAAAAGTCCGCCCTCCAAGCCCTTGTTGCAAACGACTAAAGCGACCTCCCCGCGCGCAATCATGCCGACGCCTATCTGAGTCGAATCGCGCCAGGAGAATCGACAAAGCTTTGCAACGCCGCCGCAGCCGATTATCTTGCCGGCAATACCGACAAGCACGAACAGCAACGAGAAAAGAAGCACGGTTCCGTTAAAGCCCGCAAAGCTTGTGTTGATGCCTATGTTTGCAAAAAACACAGGCGCAAATATCATATACGAATTGATATCTACCTTTCTGTCTATATAATGCGACTCCTTAAGCGTGGACAGCATTATGCCGGCTACGTAAGCGCCGGTGATATCGGCTATTCCGAACAGCTTTTCCGCGCAGTACGCATACACAAAGCAAACCACAAGTCCGAAAATTGGCACGCGGCGATTGTGCGGATACTTTTGCATCAACCATTTAAAACCGCGGTTCAGCAGCAGTCCGACTGCGATAGCCGCTACGAAGAACAGCACCGTCATCAAAAGAGTCATCCAAGGATTTACCGCGGTGTCCTTAAAACCGATTGCTATCGACAATACGACTATGCCGATCACGTCGTCTATTATAGCCGCGGAAAGGATTATCGTACCGACTTTTCCCTTAAGCCTGCCCATTTCCTTAAGCGTTTCAACGGTTATACCGACGCTGGTCGCAGCCAAAATAACGCCTATAAATACGGCGTCCAGCAATATAGTTTTATCCGCGGCAATGGCGGAAAATCCGCCCAGAAAGGGCACGGCGAGTAAAAATCCTCCCGCAATAGGCACCAGCACGCCGCCGAACGCTATCAGCGTTGCAAACAGACCGGAGCGCTTAAGCTCCTTGACGTCCGTTTCCAGTCCGGCCGAAAACAAAATCATCACGACGCCTATTTCGGCAATACCCTTTAAAAAAACAGTCGATTCGGGTGTCGGTCGTATAGGCGACCACCAGCCGAACTGTCCCCATATAGCCGGTCCTATAAGCAGACCTGCAATGACCATGCCGACTACCTGCGGCAAGCCGATCTTGCGCATCAGCATGCCCATGGCTTTCGTCGCGAACAGAATAATAGCTAAGTCCAGAAGTATAGAAGTAATATCCATAAAAGCGCCTCACCTTATACCCGCACCCCTTAAAAAACGCGGGCAAAAAATGATTTCATCATTCCGACCATGAATTATATACCTATTTTTTTGCTTTGTCAACAGATTACGGAAAATAAA
>USBU01000231.1 GCA_900553005.1 uncultured Eubacteriales bacterium
GAGATGTAGCTCCGTCTCGTGGGCTCGGAGATGTGTATAAGAGACAGCCGTTTTTGAATTCGATTTTTTCATTTCCTGCGACAAAAACGCGGTCTGCCGTATAAATGCGAATTCATATAAAATATTTCCTCAATCCATGATAGTCCGCAAGCCCGGACAGCTAAGCAACAGCGCGCTTCACTTCAAATGCTATTGCCTGCATCTGCAAATCGAAAACGAAAGTCCGTTTTACTCCGAGCTAAACAGTCTGCCTGAATTTTATCCGATAATCAACGGCAACGTTTACAGCCGTATTTTTGAGGAAATCTTCCGTCTCAGCGTAAACGCTGACGACGGCGCGGACGATTATCTGCTGTCCGCAAAACTTTTAGAGCTGTTTCATTACCTATTGACCGACGCAGCACGCAATAAAAATTGCAGCGCAATGAGAACGCCGAACGAAAACGGCTCGATTCAAAACGCCATAAAGTATATGAAAGAACATTACGAGCATAAAATTACTCTGAAAACGCTGGGAGATCTGACGGGATACACCCCAAATTACTTCAGAAACGTTTTTACGCAGATCGCCGGAATGTCCCCGCAAAAATTTCTGGAAAGGATACGGCTTGATCGCGCAAAATATCTTCTGGCGAAAAACGAAACAACGATAGCTCAGATAGCCTACGTATGCGGTTTTTCCTCCCAGGCGCATTTTTCCATGATTTTCAAACGCGCGACTCAGCTTACTCCAAAGGAATTTCGCGCCGCGGCAGTATTCAGATACGAGGAATAATACAGCGGTTATTTCCCGGACTTTATTCTGTTATGCTCGCGGCAAAGCATTTGGCAATTTTCTTTGATTGTCTTTCCGCCGTCATGCCAGGGCACAATATGATCCGCTTCCATTTCATTCATTTCGTAATGAATTTTGGCGCGTTTTTCCGCCGCGCAATAAGGACATATTCCTCTCTGACTTTCATACACGCTACGCTTTTGACTTTCCGTAAAAGCCCGTATATTCAAAAATTTTTCATTGCGCGTCAAAACATAAGCGTAAATACCTTTTTTGTTCGTAACGTCGTCGTCTTGCATCAATTCCGTAATTTCCTTCTCTAAATTTTCGGTATTGCAAACGCTGCGTCCGAAATCATCGTACAATACGCCCCAATCAACGCCCTTCATTTCCTTACGATAAACCGTAAAAGTCAGCTTTACCCAGTCTATTACGTTGCGGAAATAAATCCATAATTCGTTAGCGTTAGGATCGTGCTGATGCTTGGACATATATTGTTCGATTTGTCCCTTGCTTATCCATGAAAGCGCCGTTTCCAAATAGTCCTGGCGTATAGGCGAACCCGTTAAGTAATCTTTTGCAAATCCGTGTGCCGGACAATTCGTTTTACTGAAAACGGATTTGGCGTGAGTCAGCCATTCTCCGGTATAAGTTGCGTTGCGCAGCTCCTGGTCGGTAAGTTTTTCGCCGGCAATATTAATCGTCCTGAACCAATCCAGCTTTTCCCTGTCGTTCCCTTCGCAAAAATAAACCAACGTTTTATAATCCAGAATTTGTTTCCGCTCCGCCGCCGTAAGATTATAAAACGTGCGGTTATTCACCGAAAAAACGCCGGCAACATATTGACAGAAGCTGACCGTGCGCTGCTGTCCGTCCATCACCTCGAAAGTACCGTCCTCGTTTTTAGCCCAGTACATTACGTTAAGAGGAAAGCCCTTTGTAACAGTCTCAACAACCGCATTCCGTTTTTTATCGTCATAGACAAATTCGCGCTGGTATTTAGGTCTTATATTAAGTCGTCCGCCGTAGCCGATTACGCCCTCTTCGTCATTGTCCACGTAATCTTCGGTAATTTCTCCGATTGATATTTCATGCAGCTCGATATTCATTTCCGCCTTCTCCCTATTATTCGCACAAACGAAATATATTTTTACCGCAACTATTTAAATCAATTTGGCTGATTGTCTATCCTTCGCCTGATTAAAATACGCGGATATATACTCAATAAATATCCGTCGGCATTGTCCGCCGTATAATACACCTTACCGCTCGGTTTATCCGCTACGAGAATTGCAGCCCGCGTATTAACTTTACCGCCGCCTTGTTCGCTGCCATCCTGATTATGTTGAACTGCGTTTTTATAAACAGTCGTCATAGCATAATCAACGGTATTTCCCAATGTTATTCCCACAATTTCAAACTGTTCTGGATTGTACTTCTCAAGAAAAGTAATAGGAACGCCCATTATGCCGCTACATTTTTCGCTTGATGAAAAGTCGTTTATATTTTCTTTCTCGGCCGACAACGGGCTGTGCGACTCCGCTGCTTGCGCGCCATAATCCGTTTGAAAACCCCTTGCCCTCGCTCTCAGTCGCTCCGACAATCTCGAATTGCTCCGGGTTGTACTTATCAAGGAAGGTGATAGGAACCCCCATGACGCCGTTACGGCCTGCGTCTGACAATGATTCTGAAATAGGGCGTAATTCTGCGTCCGCTGTCCGCTGTCCGCTGTCCGCTGTCCGCTGTCCGCTGTCCGC
>USBU01000232.1 GCA_900553005.1 uncultured Eubacteriales bacterium
CACGTTCGCCGTGTAATCCACCAGCGCTTTGCGCAGGGCCTTTACGATGCCGATATAGTCCACGATAAGCCCGTTGCTTTTGCCTTCCGCCACGCGGTTGGCGCGCGCAATCGTCTGCATCAGGCTATGTGCCTTTAAAGGCTTATCGAGATATAAGCACGAAAGGCATTTTACGTCGAATCCCGTCAGCCACATGGCACAGACAAATACCACTCGGAAGGGATTTTCCGCGTCCTTGAACTCCTTATCAAGCTCGCGTTTTTCCATTTTTTCGCGGTGATACTGAATATCAAGCCCCCATTTCTTGAAAGTCTGAATTTCGTTCTGCTCCTGACTGACGACGACCGCCATTTCCGTCCTTTCCATCCAGTCGATTTTACGCGAAAGCTCCTGCGCTTCCTGCTGTGTGGCGGTTTTGAGCTGTTGCTTCAGCTGTTCAATTTCCTTTTTCCAGTATTCCTGCACGTAGTTGAACATACGCACGCAGGTCACTTTATTCAGGCAGACGAACATCGCCTTTCCGCTCGTCCATAAGTCAGAATAATGCCCTGCAAAATCTTTGGCGATGGAACGCAGCCTCGGCTCTGCCGTCATAAGGTGGATTTCCTTTGCAAATTCCGCTTCCAGTCTGCCCTGCTGTTCGGTATCAAGATCGGCGTTTTCAATAGCCTCCAGGATACGGTCGGTAATTTCGGGGTTATGTAAATTGAGGATTTTCTCTCCGCGGTTTTCATAGTACAGCGGAACAGTCGCGCCATCCTCCACCGCGCGCTTGAAATCGTAAACGGAAATGTAACCGCCGAAGGTGCGCGCCGTGATATTGTCGCTTGACAGGAGCGGTGTCCCCGTAAAGCCGATACGCGCGGCGGTGGGCAGCAGCTTGACCATATTGTCCGCAAATATGCCGTACTGACTGCGGTGCGCCTCATCCGACATAATGATGATATCGTGGTCGGGATAAATGGGCGTAACGTCGCTTTGATTGAATTTCTGGATGAGCGTAAAAATAAAGCTCGGATTCCCCTGCAATTTGCCGATTAAATCCTTACTGCTCGTGGCCATGAATTGCGTCGCTTTCGATTTCCCGAGCAATCCGCAATTTTCAAACGTATCGCTGATCTGTTTGTTTAACTCGTCGCGGTCAGTAAGGATCACGAACGTGGGCGAACCTTGAAATTTGCGGCGTATTTTCTGCGCCAGGAAAAGCATGGAGTAGCTCTTCCCCGAGCCCTGCGTATGCCAGAATACGCCCAGTTTTCCGTTGTTTAACTTCCGCGCAGCATACGCTTTTACCGCTTCGTTCACGCCCAGATATTGATGATTGCGGGCAAGGATTTTTGCCGTCTTTCCGCCCGAATGGTCGTAAAGAATGAAGTTTTCGAGAAGATCGAGGAAGTTTTCTTTCCTGCAAATTCCGCGAAGCATGATCTCCAGCGCAACACTTCCCGAATCTTTCTCTTCAAGCCGCTTCCACTCGTGGAAAAACTCGTACTTGCTGCCGAGCGTGCCGATTTTCGCCTCTCCGCCGTTGGACAGAATCAAAAAGGCGTTGTAATAGAACAGCTGCGGTATCGTGTCAAGATAATCGGTATAATTGCCCGTATAGGCATTCTGCACATCCACGTCGTTGCGCTTCAGTTCGATAAAAAGCAGGGGGATGCCGTTTACAAATCCCACGATATCCGTGCGTTTGCGGTAAAAGTCGCCGTGAATTTTCATCTCCTTGACGGCAAGGAAATGATTGTTGCCGGCGTTGTTAAAATCAATGACCGCAGCTCTCTTCTGCTCGGTTTTCCCGTCCGCGCGCTTCACCGTAACGGGAATCCCGTCGCGTATGAGAAAATAGTTCCGTTCGTTGATCTGAAGGAGCGAGGAGGTGGAAAGCCGCTCTTCCAGCACTTTCTGCGCTTCCGCAATCTGAGCGTCGGATATCCATGGATTGAGTCCTTTGAGCGCCGCACGAAAATAGCGCACCAGCAGCACTTCATGATACGTCTTTCTGCCCAGCGTGCCGCTTTCGCCGAGCCTTTCGGTGTTGTAGGCGTAGACGACCTCCCAGCCGAGTTCATCTTTCAACAGATTCCCCGCGCTGTCCTGCACAAGAACGTTTTCCGAATAATCGTAGCTCATGGTTTAGTTCTCCTGTTTTTGCATTAAATCGTCATATTTTTTAATAATAATGTCGACAGCTTCTTCAAAATAAAAATCTTTCTTTTGCCCATCTTTATTATCCGGGTCCAAATAGCGCGATTTACATAACTTCTCATCCTTTTTTATCTCTCGCATTACAAAATGAAAAATTTTTGTTCTTTTTATGTCAGGGCGTTTTGCTTTTATTCTATCAATGAGGCCTTGATATCGCAAAGGCGGAATATCTTCTATCCCGCGAACCAAAGGGGCATTGGGATTATTAGTTATTCGATACTCTTTAACAACACTTACTTCGGGATTTATTGCTGTTATAGCCGCTATTATATCTGTCTCTTATACACATCTGACGCTGCCGACGACTTAATAGGTGTAG
>USBU01000233.1 GCA_900553005.1 uncultured Eubacteriales bacterium
ACGGTTAATAATTCAAGCAATTCTGAAAATTACTGAAAATTTACCCTCTTCCGCCGCCGATCGGCATAAGCTTTGCCCATGTATTTTTTCCGACAATGCCGTCCGAGACAAGTCCGTTTTCCGTCTGAAATTCCCTGACGGCACGCTCCGTATTTGCGCCGAAAACACCGTCCGCAGTCCCGGCATCATACAGCTTAGACGCAAGCTTATTCTGTAAATACCTGACTGCAACGCCTCGGCTGCCCCGCCTTAATACGGGCATCGGATCGGACAAGCGGCGCAAAACCGTCCAGGTGTTTCTTCCGACAATACCGTCCGAAGCAAGACCGTTTTCCGTTTGAAACGCTTTTACGGCCGCCTCCGTCGCCGAGCCGAACACGCCGTCCGGCGTCACATTCTGCCCGGCATTGTTAAGCATATACTGAAGCATTAAAACATAATTTCCGCGGCTGCCTCGGCGCAGCGTGGGAAACGTAACGTTTTTTTCAACAAACGGCACGTCGAGATACTCGCAGACTCCGCGGCAGGCTCCTTCCCCCACCGCCTGCTGAAAATCGGGATCAAGCATCAGCTTTGCCTCCTCCAGGTTAGTCATAAAGCCGCTCTCGACTATGACCGAAGGACAACGCACCGAGCTGAGCATACCTATACCCGACAGCGTGCCTACCCCCATATTCTTTGTGCTCAGCGTCTGACTTAAACCTGCCGAAACGTCATAAGCGAGGAGCCTGGACATTGTAGGCCGATAACTTTCACGCGAATAAAAAACAATGTAACCGTTTACGTTGTTAAAGCTGAGCGCATCGCCGTAAGCGTTGTATGCAAAAGTGACAACAAGCGTCAGCCCGCGCGCGTTGACTCTTGCAACTCGCGTGGAAATCGGTATATCCCTCAGCTCCGGCTTGACGTCGTAAACTCGGAAGCCGCACCTCAAGCAGGCCAGCATAAAGTAATACTTTGCCATCCTGTTAAACTCGTTTTCATAAAAACTGCGATTCAAATAGGGCATAACGGGAGTGCGTTTGCCCGCCGTAGGCGGATTAAGTCCGTGCTCGTCGTTTGCCCCTATGTAATAATCCGATGCGTTTGCCATACTTTTTCCTCCTTTAACCGTTGTATGCGGCCGAAGAAAAAAAAGTGAACTTTTTTAAAGCGCAGAGGGACGGAAAAATTCCGTCCCTCTGCGCTTTCTTCATACTCCGCAACCCTTTCGCTTTAAAAAGGCAGGGAAATCAAAACGCAATCAGTCCAGCGCCGACAAACTTTCATACAGCGCTTTTTTCAGCGCGCTGAATTTCTCTAATTTTTCGCGCTCCTTTTCGACAAGCGCGGCCGGAGCCTTATCGATAAAGCCCTTATTTGCAAGCTTTGACTCGGCGCGGGCAAGCTCCTCCTCCGCTTTTTCGATTTCGGCCTTCAAGCGTATGCGCTCCTTGTCGAAATCTATAAGCTCTCCCATCGGGATAAAAACCTTTCCGAGCTTGGTCACGACGGAAGCGTTTTTGCCGACGGCTTCGGTAAAGCTGACGGAATTTCCGTAGGCGAGCTTTTCTATATATCCGGCCATCCGTTTAAGCGTCCTTTCAAAACCGGGCGCAGGCAGAATATACAGCGCGGTACGCTTGTTCTGAGCGACATTCATTTCACGGCGCAGATTTCTGACGGCCTTTATAAGCTCCATCACGTCGTCCGTCTCAGCCGCCGCGGAGCGGTACGCGCGCGACGAATCATACTTCGGGAAAGGCGAAATCATAATATCTTCCGCGTCCTTATTGGGAAGCGAATCGTAAATTTCCTCTGTAATAAACGGAATAATCGGATGCGCAAGCTTAAGCGTTTCACGCAGCACATATACCAGAACGCTTACGGTATCCGAACGCTTTTCCTCATCGTCGGAATACAAAGCGGTTTTACTCAGCTCGATATACCAGTCGCAAAACTGATTCCAGATAAATTCGTATAATTTAGAAGCTGCCAGGCCGACCTCGTACTTATCCATAAATTTCGTCACGGCGCGGACGGCGGAATTAAGCTTGGACAGAATCCATTTATCGGCGGGCGAAAGCCTTTTAATCTCGTCAAGCTTTTTGATTTTTACGTTGTCGCAATTCATGAGCACGAAACGCGAAGCGTTCCATATCTTATTCATAAAATTGCGATAGCTTTCCATTTTTTCCTCTGAAAAGCGAATATCCCCTCCGGCGGATATACCGTTGACAAGCGAATATCTCAGCGAATCCGCCCCGTATTTGTCGATGATTTCCAACGGATCGACTCCGTTACCCAACGATTTGCTCATCTTGCGGCCTTGCGCGTCGCGCACGATACCGTGAATCAGCACCTGAGAAAACGGCTTTTCGCCCATATGCTCGAGTCCCGAGAAAATCATTCTCGACACCCAAAAGGTAATTATATCGTAGGCCGTAACGAGCACGTCAGTAGGATAAAAATATTCGAGGTCCTGAGTCTGTCTCTTATACACATCTCCGAGCCCACGAGACGGAGCTAC
>USBU01000234.1 GCA_900553005.1 uncultured Eubacteriales bacterium
CGAGATGTAGCTCCGTCTCGTGGGCTCGGAGATGTGTATAAGAGACAGCATTAAAAGGGTGCGCGATATAGTTCTCGGCGACGACGCGATAAAGTGCGTCGTTGTTTCCGCGCCGGGCAAAAGGGAGTCCGGAGACACTAAGGTCACAGATCTGCTTTATGCATGTTACGACAAGGTCAACGGCGGAGAAAATCCCGATGTCGCTTTTAAACCGATAGAGGATCGTTTCGATTCTATAATTTCGGATTTAAAGCTTGACGTGGATTTTTCGGGACGCTACCGTGAGATTAAGACTGCGCTCCGTAACGGCGCTTCAAGGGATTACGCGGCCAGCCGCGGCGAATTCTTAAGCGCGCTTGTGCTGGCTGAGCTGATCGGCTGGCCGTGCGTTGACGCTAAGGATTTCGTTTGCTTTGATGAAAAAGGGAATTTTCTGTCCGAGGAAACCGACGAAAAGGCGAAGGCCGTATTTAAGCGCGCGGAAAAAGCGGTGGTGCCTGGATTTTACGGTGCTGCGCCGGACGGCTCGGTAAAAACTTTTTCTCGCGGGGGGTCCGATATTACAGGCGCCATTGCGGCAAGAGCGCTTTACGCGGATATATACGAAAACTGGACGGATGTGGACGGGTTCATGAAATGCGATCCTCGCCTTGTGGATAATCCTGAAGTCATGGAGCTTATTACATATAAGGAGCTGCGCGAGCTTTCATATATGGGAGCAAACGTTCTTCATCCCGACTCCATATTTCCTGTGCGGAAAAACGATATTCCTATACATATACGCAATACGTTTAATCCTTCCGCAAAGGGTACCATGATTGTGCCGTCCAAAAAGTTTTTCTTGGGCGCCTACGATCGCCAGGATAGCACCGTTATCGGAATCGCGGGCAAAAAGGATTTTGTTGCTATCAATATTGAGAAATCCATGATGAACAACGAGCTCGGTTTTGCTCGTAAGGTATTGGAAATTATTGAAAAAAACGGTCTTTGCATCGAGCATATGCCCAGCGGAATAGATACGCTTTCGGTCATTATAGACGGCAGCGGTCATGACGGAGCGGTATTTGACCGAATAGTTGAGGAAATCAAATCCGTTTGTCACCCGGATACAATCGATATTGACCGAAATCTTGCGCTGATAGCGGTCGTAGGTCACGGAATGAGCAGAAAAAAGGGCACTGCCACTAAGGTATTCAACAGTCTTTTCAAGGCCGATATCAATATAAGAATGATAGACCAGGGCAGCAGCGAGCTGAATATAATTATCGGCGTTGAGAACAACGAAGATTATGAAAACGCCATAAAGGCTTTATATGCCGAATTTTTAAGCGAGTAGCTTTAACGGCCGGGGCAGGTTTATAGCTCCGGTCTTTTGTTGCGCGGAAATTCGGTCGCCGATGAAGCGGATAAATTGAATTTAGCGACCGATCGGATATAATAGAAAATTGTCAGAATACGCGGAAAAGGGTTTATCTTTTTAAAACGCTGTAAATTGCGCAATATTTTTTATGAATGTGAAAAGCCGCAGAGCATCAGTTGTTCTCTGCGGCTTATTTATGTGTTTTTGTAAATTTTACAGGCTTGGGTGTAAAGGGCTATTTTTCGTTTTGTCTGCGCGCCGGATGCTTTTTGGCTCTGTAAGCTTTCAGCGCTTTGGCAAACTGATCGGGGCAGGAGGTTCCGGCTCTGCACTGTATTCCTTCCAAAAGAGAAATAATTTCGTTTATATTGCGTCCGACTGCCAGTTTTGCGATTCCTTGCGTGTTTCCGCTGCACCCGTTTACGAATTTAACCGAAGTCAGTATGTCGTTGTCGTCAACGATAAAAACTATTTCCCGGCAGCAAGTTCCTACTGTTCTGTAACTTTCCATAATGTTCTCCTTAGTCGATTAGTTCTTCATGCAGATAGCCGTAAATTTGCGCGGCTTTGTCTTCCCATTTGTTGTAAACTATTTTAGCCGTATTACGGTTTGCAACGTTAAGTCTGATTTCCAGCGTTGTTTGTACAGGATCAACGATTTTAAGCTGAACGGTATATGTCCCGTCGTTGTTTTTATAATAGTTTCTGTAGTATTCCTGTTTCCGGCGCAGGGACATGCGGTTTTCTTTGACGTATTCTGTTATTTCCGCTCTTAAAGAGGCCGGAATACGAGTATAGAAAAGCGCAAGGCACTGTCTGCCGTCGGCTGTAATATTGTAATAACTGTTTTTTTCCTTGGACGATTGGTATATAAATCCGGACTCCAGCAGTTGGTTTATCGTTATTGTGCAGTCCATATAGCTTAACCATGTATTGCGGCTTGTGCACATTTCTATAATCGTATTGCCGGTAATAGGTACGTCCATCGCCTCGAAGACATAAAGCAATATCAGCTTATTGATTGTCGATTCGTCCGCAAGTTCCACAATAAAACCTCCCGTCAATTTTATATTATATCATATCTGTCTCTTATACACATCTCCGAGCCCACGAGACGGAGCTACAT
>USBU01000235.1 GCA_900553005.1 uncultured Eubacteriales bacterium
AGATGTAGCTCCGTCTCGTGGGCTCGGAGATGTGTATAAGAGACAGCAGCATGGATGCGTCGGCGCTTTCAGCCGAAACGTCAAAGCCGTCCGCTTTAAGCTCGATATTTTTAAAACCGTAGTCATCGCCGTCTGCGTAAAGTTTTATCGCTACGTTCATTCCTGCGACGGAGGAGCCTAACGACAGAATGCCGTTCTCTTCCTTTGCGTACAATCCGCCGATAATCTCGTTTAGCAGCGTTTCGGCGTCGATTTCGTCAAACGCGCTGAGAATACCGACTCCTTCTGATAGCGGGGCAAAGCGATCAATGACGGAGGAAAGCTCGTCTGCGGCAGCTTTGATTTTCAGATCCTGGTAGCTTATATAAACCGTTCCGTCAAGTAATTTGGCTTTTAAATCTCCGAGGACAGCGTCCGCTTCCATTGTGTTCAGGTTGACGTTTGCGACGGCGGTAATTCCCGCCGCGTTCAGTTTGAGACATAAATTGCCGTTTTCATCGATTACGTCTAGCAGACCGGCAATGTCTCGGAAGCTGTCGTCCGTTTCGGGCAGCGCGGAGATTTCGGCCGGCGTAACGGAGGCTTTCAGTCCGTTTACGCAGGCGGTTATGCCGGTAAAGCCGATTGTTTCTCCGTCGGTAAAGTCAAGTCGGATATCGGCGTTAAGTCCGCCAAGGTTCAGCGGCAGATTTACCGTTGCAAATCCGTTTGCGCGCGTAAGCGTAGCGTTTGTCATAAGAGTCTGCGGATCAAAGGAAAGCAGAGAATCTATATCGAAATCTGTCTGCCCCGTAAATAGTGGAATAAGCTTGTTCAGCGCGGCCGTCAGGTCCTGCACCGAGATTTTCGCTTTCAGATCCTGATAGCCAATATATGCGGCTTCGTCGGCGTATCCGATAAATATATCGTTTATTTCGGCGTCGCCTATTTTGACGCTTTCCAGCATAATGCGCGCTTTGATAGCGGCCAGATCGTTGATATTTATATCTACGCTCGCTCGTCCAATGGCTCTAACCGGACCGTCCAGCTCTATACTGACGTTCAGCGGTTTTCCCGTCATATATTCGTTAAAACCGTTTGTAAGATAATAAAGCGCGTCCGGCTCCTCGTCCTCGACGTCGGTGATTTCCGCGTCCAGATAAGGCCTGAACAGTTCGGCATTAGGTATTTCGGCGCCTTCGCCTATGGATGAAAAGTTTTCGGTCAGCGATTCGTTGCAGGTTACGCCGCCAAGCATATCCACCTGGTACGTGCAGTCGGTTTCCGTCCTGATAATACGCCAGTCGGAGTTCATATACACGGTCAGCACGGCTTTTTCAAAATTGGGTAATGTTTTCGTACCAGCCATTGTGCGCATTTCTAGTCGGATTTTGGCGGTGGCCAAAGTTTTATCCAGTTCGTACCGAAAAGCGTAAACACCGTCTGATTCGCCTAGATATTCGCCGGAAACAATGGTGTTGTCCGTCAGTATGTAGCTTGTAATGCCGTTTGGGACGCTGCCGAATTTGCCTATAAACGTTTCCTCGCTTACCTTATAGGGAACGCTTTGCCAGGTTACGTCGCGCACGCTGTTAAGCTTGTCGGCGTCGCGCAGAACGTAATTTTTTCCGCTTATAAACATTTCCACGCCTACCGACTTAAACGTAGAATGCGAAAGCGACTGTTTGTAAACCTCCTTGCCGTTTACATATCTGGTCGCTTTGATTTCCTGCTTTACGCCGAGCGATGTGGAGGAGCCTTCTGATTCTCCGATAAAGCTTCCGGCGCTAAGCAGGTCGCCCAAAGCATAGTAAAAATTGTCGTTGGGAGCGTGATCTGCGGGTGTGCTTCCGTCTACGGGCTTTGCCTTGACGGTGCTTGACTGTCCGCTGATTTCGTTTAAGTTAATATCTCCGGTAAAGCTTTTTTTATTGCAGCCTAAAAAGTAAAAGGTTGCTATTATCGCTATGCAAATAATGATTGAAAAAACGATAATCTTTTTTTTGCTCATTAATTTGGTCTTATTCAAATTAAGTTTCTCCTTTTATGGACGAAAAAAATGCCGACAGGCTATTTTTTTCGGTAAAAGCTATTTTCGATTGCGATACATATCGCAGCATATTTTAATATTGTTTCGAAATCTTGCCGAAACGTTTTTGTTTTTTTGTAATTGGCACACGGCTCAGGCGCGTGCGGCTGCGTCTTAAATCAAAATCGACGCGGATTTTTGCTGTGGGAAAGCCCTTGTGCAGTGAAATAATGCGAAATTCCCGGATTTGTCCTTAGGGGGCGTATTTTAACGACTCCGTATCGCCGGCGATATCAAAACTCGATCTCTGTTCGGCGACTATGACCGCATAAAAACCTGATTACCACGTGGGGATCCTGTCTCTTATACACATCTCCGAGCCCACGAGACGGAGCTACATCTCG
>USBU01000236.1 GCA_900553005.1 uncultured Eubacteriales bacterium
AAGAGACAGCAGCGGCAACGCTCATCTGAAATCCTATATCGAAAAGATACAGAGGTTTTACCGCGATAACCGCGGTGACGGCAAAGCAAAGAGAATTAAATGGATCCTTTTCCTTTCCGAAGCTTGAAGCCGCCAGTCCCATCAGACACATAACGGACGCGCGTATGACAGACGGTGAAAAAGAGGCCAAAAAGCAATAAAACAATAATACGGCGCCCATGCAGGCCAGTTTAACGTAACGATGTAAACGAAGTCTGTCGGTCACCCATGCTACCATTAACGCGACAAATCCCACATGCAGTCCTGAAACCGCAAGAATATGCCCGAGCCCGCTGGCGCTGTAATAGTCCCTTACGTCGTCATCCAAAGAGCCTTTCTCTCCGGTCAACATACCGAAAGCCAGCGCACCATACTGCCCCATGTTTTTATCGAGAACGCCGCTCATCGAATTTCTAAGGTTGTCGAAGAAATCCGGTTCAGCAGTTAAAAACTCTATATCGTTTTCCGCCGCATAAGAAATATATCTTATATCGTTGCGATAAGCATAGCCGTCCGGACTGTCCTTTAAAAGAACAACGAAATCGGCCTCCGCTTTAAAATAAATTCTGTCGCCGCGCTTTAAAAAAGAAGTATTTATTCCGTTTTCAGCAGCGACGTATAAATTAAGCTTACCATCAACGCCGATACCGTCTGCCGTAACGTCGCTTAATACATAAGACGCCGAAGTTTCGTTAACGGAAACAGCATCGATCTTACCGGCAAAATAATATTCCTTATCGTTTTCAAGTTCACTGGCCCAATTATTAAAAGTCAATAAAACGAAAATAAAAGCCGACGCTACGCTGACAAAACTAACGATAAACGTCGCGCAGGCAACGGCTTTACCGTTAAGCGCGCAAATGACAACAAGCGCAAGTAGCGCCGCGGCCAGTACTGCCGTTAAAATAATACCGATTTTCAGCGGAGCAAGGCACAGCAAAAGCACGGCGCTAAGCACGCACGTCAAAGAAATAAGAAAGCATCTGAAATTGACGGCTCTCCGCATATTTTATCCTTGGTAAATCGAAAATTTTGTCTTTAGTAAAAACGTATCGTCCGCTTGCGGACAAAAAAATAACTATTTATATATCAAAGATTGCTCATATCTGCATAAAGCGGGTATGCGTCGCACAGTGTTTTAACCTGTTGCTTTACGTAAGGCACGGCATTTTCTTTTTCCTTTATAACTCTGGCGATAAGCTTGCCGACGGCTGTCATTTCAGCCTCCTTAAAGCCCCTGGTAGTCGCAGCCGGCGTACCCAATCTTATACCGCTTGTAATAAACGGCGTTTGCGGATCGTTGGGAATGGAATTTTTATTGGCCGTAATATTACACTCGTCCAAAAGACGCTCGATTTCTTTACCGGTGGTGTCGAAATCATTTACCTTAACAAGCATCAGATGATTGTCCGTGCCGCCTGAAACCAGCTTTACGCCCTCTTCTGTCAACGAATCGGCAATAGCCGCTGCGTTGGCGACGACCTGACGCTGATAAGCCTTGAATTCATCGCTGAGCGCTTCCTTAAACGCTACAGCCTTGCCAGCTATCACATGCATCAGCGGTCCGCCCTGAGTACCTGGAAAAACGGCCTTGTCGATTTGCTTTGCAAGCGCCTCCTTACACATGATCATGCCTCCGCGCGGTCCCCTCAGCGTCTTGTGCGTCGTGGTGGTAACGACGTCGGCGTAAGGAACCGGAGACGGATGAAGGCCCGCAACCACAAGCCCCGCAATATGCGCAATATCCACCATAAAATAGGCTCCTACCTTATCTGCTATCTGACGCAGCCGCTTGAAATCTATAATTCTTGGATATGCGCTTGCGCCGGCAAGCAACAGCTTGGGCTTATGCTTTAAGGCAAGCTCCTCTACCTTATCGTAATCAATTGTTTCGGTATCGTCGTCCACTCCGTAAGGCACGATATTGTATTCCTTACCGGAAATATTTACCGGACTTCCGTGCGAAAGATGTCCGCCGTGAGCAAGACTCATACTTAAAACCGTATCGCCCACATCAAGCAACGCAAAAAACGTCGCCAAATTGGCGTTTGCTCCGCTATGAGGCTGTACGTTAGCGTGCTCGCAGCCAAACAGCTTTTTCGCTCTCTCAATTGCAAGCGCTTCTACCTCGTCAACGTACATACATCCGCCGTAATATCTTTTTCCGGGATAGCCCTCGGCATACTTATTTGTAAGATGCGAGCCTACCGCCGCCATGACCGCCGGGCTCACGAAATTTTCGCTGGCGATAAGCTCGATATTGCTCTGCTGGCGCACAAGCTCCCGCTTCATGGAAGCAACGATTTCCGAATCCTGTCTCTTATACACATCTCCGAGCCCACGAGACGGAGCTACATCTCGT
>USBU01000237.1 GCA_900553005.1 uncultured Eubacteriales bacterium
ATATATTATTTTATTTTTGCATTATATTACTTTTTTATTGCATATTTTGCTAAATTGATGATAAAATATTATTGTCAATAATTTTAAGAGGAAAACGGAAATGAACGTTACGGTAGAATACGCAAGCTTTTTCGACAGCAAGGTCCTGAAAAATCATGGAGAATATTCCCCCGAGCGCACGCTGGGAAATTTCGAGCTGGAGCTTTATACCGAAAATTGTCCTCCGGGTTACATTGACGGAAAAGAACATCAAAGAAAGGCTGGAACGCTGCTGATTGCCGCTCCCGGAAACAGACGTTACAGCCGACTTAATTTTAAATGCAGATGCATCCATTTCAGCGTCAGGGAGACCGAAACCGAGGCGTTTTTGCGCTCTATGCCGTCCGCTTTTATCCCGGAAAACATATTGCCGATAACCGAAGCGTTTGAACGGATAGCGGCGCTGTACGTTTCAAAGGCGAGCGGCATCGCAATGTCTGCGGCCATGTACGCCCTTTTTGCTCTGCTGGAAAACGAATGCGCGCCGAACAAAACGCTCTATCGCGGCGATAAAAGTTTGACGGCGGCAAAAACCTTTATGAGCGAGCACATGTCCGAAAAAATAACGTTGCGTGACATTGCCGCCGCCGCATTTCTAAGCCGCGTCTATTTCTGGAATAAATTTACGCTGAACGAAGGAAAAACCCCGCTTGAATATCTGACAGAGCTGAGAATCAACCGCGCCAAGGAATTGATCACGGGCTCGGACAAAAGCTTAGCGGACATTGCGGAAGAATGCGGTTTTTCCGCGCAGTCGTATTTCAACAGGACTTTCCGCAGCGCAACCGGCTGCACGCCGTCCGAATTCCGCTTAAAGCATATGAAAAAATATCCCGAACAAACAATATAACCTTATATGCGTTTCATAACGTTGCGTAAATCGCACAGATATAAAAAACGCGCGTTAATTAATCAACGCGCGTTTTTTAAGCTTGTCACGCTTTTCTCACCCAAACCAGCATATCCGAGCTGCCGCGGTTAGCAAAAGCGAAATAAGGAATAAATTTAAGCCGCTTTGACACTTTTTCCGACTCGGCGGCGGCAAAGTACAGTCTGTCGTCATCCCTGTCGACAAAACCGTCCAGCTCTATAGAATACAGTCCGTGAAAATCCTTGATAAGCTCAGCCTCCGAGACCGCGTCCAGCGAAACGGAAATCCGATTCAGCCTTTCGCCGTTGTCAACTCCCTCCAGACAATATACCGTCGGCCCGTAGCAGAGCGCTACTCTGCCCGCGTCCGCGCGCACCTTGGGATTAACTGAAACAAAAACGGGCGCAGCGTGAAAATTAAGCTTAATATCGAAAGCTCTGCCGACTTTAAAGCCGGCGTATCCGCCGTTTATCTCGGGCACGATCTCCGCTCCGTCTAAAGTCGCCGTCAGCTTACCGCTCCATTCCGGCAGACGAACCGCGATTTTTCCGGCGGTATAATCCGACGACGAAATTTCCGCCGTGCCGTCAAGAACGTAAGATTCCCTGACGGTAACCTTGCCGAACGAACATGAAATCTCCGACGAAACATACTGCTCGACACACAGCCCGTCGGACTCCACTACGGCGACGACGTCGGCAAATTCGGCAAATATACGGTTAATATTCGGCGGGCAGCATGAACAGCCGAAAACCTCAAGCCGCTGCGTAATCGGAAGACGTTCTCTGTTCTTTTCCGGTACGGCCACCTCTCGTCCGTATTCCTCCAACGCAATCTCAAGCGGATTTTCATAGAAAAACGCTTTTCCGTCAAGACTGGTGGACGACAGCAGAGAATTATACATAACGCGCTCTACAAGCGCTCCGTACTTAGCGTCACGCCGCATCAATCTCATCCTAAGCGCAAAAAGTATCAATCCTATAGCGCAGCAGCTTTCACTGTAAGCGGTATTATTGGGCAAATCGTATGGCACGGTAAAGCTTTCCGTCCGATAAGTAGAGCCTACTCCTCCGGTAATATACATTTTACGGCTGACGATATCGTCGAAAACGGAATCGAGATTGCCTAAAAGCAAACTGCTGCTTTCTTCCATCGCCAGATCCGCCGCTCCGCAGTAAAGATACAAAGCGCGAACGCTGTGTCCGTTTGCCTCCTTAAGAGAAAATATGTCCACGTCATCCTGAGTCCCGTATTTATTGCCTTCATATACGCAAGCCTCGTCGTGCCGTCCGCGGTTTTCCAGGAAAAATTTTGCCATCTCATAATATTTTTTATTTCCGGTATGACGATAAAGCTTCATAAGCGCCAGCTCTATCTCCTCGTGACCGGGAGTGACAAACGCCGCCGTCTTTTCCGATATAAATGCGCGGTATATACACTGTCTCTTATACACATCTGACGCTGCCGACGACTTAATAGGTGTAGAT
>USBU01000238.1 GCA_900553005.1 uncultured Eubacteriales bacterium
CGTGGGCTCGGAGATGTGTATAAGAGGCAGGTACCGAGCTGGGCGTTAAAAAGTTTATGCCTTTTGTCTCATCTTTTTCATCGGTACAGCCTCAAAGCGTCAGGATGGATAGGTTAAACCGTATTGCTCTTGAGGCGGCCAAGCAATGCGGAAGGGGTACCGTGCCTTCCGTCGACAACGTCGTCGGATTTAATGAAATGTTAGATTTGCTTAAATCTTATGATTTAATTGTTTTTCCTTATGAGCATGAAGAAAAACAAGATATCGGAGGATTTTTGTCTGTCTCCGCCAGGGGTAAAACTGCTGTGGTCGTGGGCTCTGAGGGCGGATTTTCAATGGGGGAGGCTGAAAAACTAAGGGCCTTGTCGGGCGGAAGCGTAACCTTGGGCGCACGGATACTCAGAGCGGATACTGCATGCGTGGCTGTCGTATCCGTAATCATGTATGCCTTAGGCGAATGGAGGAAGACATGAAATTCGTTGTCTTTTCGCTTGGCTGCAAGGTAAATCAGTATGAGGGGCAGTCCATGATCAAAGGGCTTGAGGCGCGCGGCTTTGAGGCTGTGGATTCGCTTGAGTTCGCTGATTGTTATATTATAAATACTTGTTCGGTAACGGCAGAGGCTGATAAAAAGTCGCGGCAGGCGGTTTCAAGAGTATTAAAGCTTAATCCCGATGCAAAGGTTGTTATTTGCGGATGCAGTGCGCAAAACGACTATAGACCATATCAAAATAAGCCTAATGTATCGATAATTGGCGGAACGAGCGGAAAAATGGCATTATTAGATAGTATTATGTCAGACATAGTAGGCCTTAATTCCGTTAAAGAACCGCCATTAAGCTATGAAGACGATCTTTTCGGAGAGCTTACAAAAACCAGAGGCTTCATTAAGGTGCAGGACGGCTGTAATAATTTTTGTTCATATTGTATTGTTCCGTATTTGAGGGGACGCAGCAGGTCCCGCTCGCTTGACAGTATTGTTTCCGAAGCCGAGGAGATGGCTTTGAAAACGCATGAAATAGTAATTACGGGTATAAACGTTTCGGATTACGGCTCAGACATTTCTTTAAATCTTTTAGATCTTATAAAAGCGCTTAATCATATTCCGGTGCGCAAACGTTTCGGCTCGCTTGAGTGCGGAGTGTTGGACGAGAATGTTTTGTCCTCTATGGCGGAGGGCGGCTGGTGCGACTCTTTCCATTTGTCTATGCAGAGCGGCAGCGACAGGATTTTAAAGAAAATGAATCGTCGTTATACCTCGGATTTTTTTATTGAAAAGTGCGAATTGATACGCCGTTTTTTTCCGGACGCAGGAATTACTACCGACGTCATTGTTGGTTTTCCTACCGAATCGGACGAGGATTTTTCGGATACCGTAAAAACTTGCCGCCGCGCCGGCTTTGCGTCGATGCATGTGTTTCCTTACAGTTTAAGATCTGGAACCGTTGCCGCGGGTATGCCGCAGGTGGATAAACGCGTGTCGCTTGCAAGGGCGGAGCAGCTCAGGAAGGTGAGCGACGAACTTAAGGCCGAATTCTTGTCGGGACAGCTCGGAAAGATAAAAGAAGTTTATGTCGAAGAGGATTGCGGCGGATTAAACGCAGGCTTTACTACCAATTACATAAGAGTTTATACCAGCGTCCCTCCGGGCAGTTTAAAGAAAATCAGGCTGACCGAATTATATAAGGACGGAGTAAAAGGAGAATTGAAATAATGAACGATTGTATTTTTTGTAAAATTGCTAGCGGCGAAATTCCCTCGAAAAAGTTTTACGAGGACGAATCGATGTTTATCATCGCAGATATCGAACCTAAAGCTAAGCTGCATTATCTGATGATTCCGAAGCGGCATTATAAATTGCTGTCGGAAATGAATGACTCCGATGCCGAAACGCTTTCCCGCTGTTTGAAAACGCTTGCCGAAATTGCTCCCTCGCTCGGACTGTCCGGCGGATACCGGCTTGTTATCAATCAGGGAGACGACGCCGGGCAAACGGTTCCGCATCTGCACGTTCACATTCTGGGCGGACAGAAGATGGATTTTCCGGAGCTGTAATATCATCGTCGGGAATAAGTCGCGTTCAGTATTTAAATGGTTATTATTTAAGTATTGCGGCGCTTTGTCCGCTGAAATGTGGACTAAATGGATTGTTTTTATTCGGTATTTTGCGTTCGTAGGTCGGCGTTTAAATAATTTTGAATATATCGTAAAAAACGGTTGACAAAAACGCCGCTATTTAATATAATAGCTAGGCTAAACAAGGTTCTGCGAGAACAAAGGTGGTGTGAATATGTCTGCAATCAAAGTCGGCGAAAATGAATCTTTGGACAGCGCTCTCAAGCTGTCTCTTATACACATCTCCGAGCCCACGAGACGGAGCTACATCTCG
>USBU01000239.1 GCA_900553005.1 uncultured Eubacteriales bacterium
TAGCTCCGTCTCGTGGGCTCGGAGATGTGTATAAGAGACAGGTATTCAGATTTTTTTAAGATATTCGGTTTCGGACTCTTTAAGCTCGCGGAAGTTACCGCGGTATAGCCCGCCGAGCTTAATTTCTCCTATAGCGGTACGCTTTAAAAAGACCACGTCGCGATTTATAGTCTCGAACATCCTGCGGACCTGACGGTTGCGCCCCTCGGTAATCACAACCTCCACGCGCGACATATTTTCCTCAAAGCCGACAAGGCGTACCTTACATTTTTTTGTTTTAACGCCGTCAAGCTCCACGCCAGAGCGAAGCTTATTTAATTCGGCTTCAGAAATTTCGCCCTCGATTCGGGCGACATAGGTCTTAGGAATTTCGTTTCTGGGATGCATAAGACGATTGGCAAGATCTCCGTCCGTCGTCATAAGCAACAGCCCCTCAGTATCATAATCCAATCTTCCTACCGAAAATATACGTTTACCCGGATACTTTCCCTCTAAAAAATCCATTACCGTCCGGCGGCCGAACTCGTCGCTTGTAGTACAAACGTATCCCTTGGGCTTATTAAGCATGATATACAAATGACGCCCTATAGGTTTTACAGGCTTATCGTCTACGCTGACGAGATCCGTATCGGGATCCACGTCGGTCGCCAGCCTGTCCGTCCTTTTACCGTTTACCTTTACTCTGCCCTCCAACACCAAAGCTTCGCAGTTTCGCCTGCTGGCAATTCCGCATTCCGCAAGAAATTTGTTGATTCTCATTTCGACCGTCCTTAGTTTTGCAAAGTCAGCCGTTCCACCTCTTTACGATGTCTTCAAGCCTGTCGGCCACAGAAAGCGGAGCAACCGCTTCTATACTATACAATTTTGTCTCAAAAAGCAACCGATTGCCGGAGAAAATTTTAATTTTTCCGTTTTCATCGCCAATATTGACAGGGGCGCGCATCGGCTTTACGTCTTCGATCTCGTATCTGAGAGACGCGTACTCCGAATCAGTCATCGGATAAAAATATTTTTTACCGCTGCCAAGCGCCACGCTTTGAGCTTTACCTTCGGTCACCAGCGCGGCAGTTTTTATATCCGCGCCCTCGACAACGTCGCGAAGCTTATATTTTTTAAACGCTTCATCCATAAGCATACGGCAGTCCTCAAACATAGGTCCGCAGTTCAACACTACGGCAATGACGCTCATACCGTCGCGGGTAGCGCTGGAAACAAGGCAACGGCCCGCTTTTTTAGTATAACCCGTCTTGACTCCGTCACCGCCGTCAAACGTGGAAAGAATCTTATTTTTATTTACGATAACGCGGTCGTAATCACGCCCCTGCCACGGCGCGGTATAACGCTTGGTGGAAACTATATTGCGAAAAGTTTCGTTTTTCATCGCATATGCGGCTATGGCGGCTAAATCTCTTGCAGTAGTATAATGATTGTCGTCATGCAACCCGTGAGGATTGACGAAATTAGTATTTTCGGCGCCGGCCCTGGCAGCGGTTTCGTTCATCATCGAGGCAAAATTCTGTATGCTGCCGGCCGTCGTTACGGCAAGCGCAACCGCGCAGTCGTTACCCGATTGCAGCATAAGCCCGTACAGCAAGTCGCGCACAGTAAGCTCCTCATCTTTTTCCAGATAAATCGACGAGCCCTCTACGCCGGCGGCCTGAGCCGGAACCTTGACCTTTTTATCAAGATCGTTCACTCTTTCAATAACGGTTATTGCCGTAGCTATTTTTGTAGTACTGGCCATCGGACGACGTTTATCGGCATTTTTCTCATTCAGGACGCGCCCCGTATCCCTTTCTATGACAATCATACTCTCTGCCGAACCGGTAAACGCGTGAGCCCTTCCTACCGCGCCGATTACGGAAAACATTACGCAGGCAAGCGCAGCCGCCAACAAAAACGCAGTGCATTTTTTAAAATGAGCCGACATTTTTAATCCTCTTTATTTTTAGTAAACGCGGAAATAACGTCCGGAATCAACGATAACAGCTTGTCGTAAGCGCTCTTGTCGTCGACGCCGACAAGCTTTACGCTCTTGCCGTCGCTGACCAGAAAACCGACCGGAGAAACAGATATTCCGGCGCCGCTTCCTCCGGCAAAAGGATATTCCGTATAGCTTTCCCTGGACATATCCGCATATTCGCCTCCGCCCGTAAGAAAGCCCATAGTCACTTTACTGATAGGAATTATGCTTACCCCGTCCGCCGTCGTCACAGGATTTCCCACAACGGTATCCGCGCTGACAAGCCCTTTAAGCTTGACAAACGCGTTGTCCATAATCCTTTCTATAGGATGCTCGCTATGCTCTATTATCAATTTTTTCACCTCCGCCATTGGTCTTGCCAAACAGCTTTTTCTTTATATATAATATAAAGCTGA
>USBU01000240.1 GCA_900553005.1 uncultured Eubacteriales bacterium
CGAGATGTAGCTCCGTCTCGTGGGCTCGGAGATGTGTATAAGAGACAGGGCATTAAGCGCGGCGTTTTCGGAATGGGAAAAGAAGGCCGCACAGTTTAAGGCGGCTGCGGATAAGGCCTTGATGGAATATTCCGGCGCGCAGAAAAGCGGAAAGTCGGCGCGGGCCGCATATGCCGCCGCCAAGCAGAATTACGAAAAATTCAAAACCTCCAAGGAGGATAAACTAAAGGAGCTGAAAGATAAATGCGCTCAGCTTGAAAGCGCCGTAGAGCCTGAACTGCTTGCGGTTTATAAATCCATTACGGCGGAAAACAGATATCCGGCGTTTGTTCCGGCTTTGGGGGACAACGATTCGCCCGTCTGCGGAGCCTGCGGCATGATGCTTGCGGGCAACGCGCAGATCGATCTTAAAAATAACGGGTACTGCCGCTGCGAGACCTGTCGCAGGATTATTTATCTTGATAAGTAACGCGCGCCGCAGCGTCGGCATAAACAAATAACAGCGACAAATTTTTGAGGAAGCTAATATGAATAAGATTACAAAGGCCGTTATCCCATGCGGAGGGTTGGGCACACGTTTTTTGCCTATTACGAAAGCGGTGCCTAAGGAGATACTTCCTATAGTGGATACTCCCGTGCTCGGCTACATAGTGGACGAGGCGATCAACAGCGGCGTTACCGATATTTTAATAGTGCTCGGTAAAAACAAAGAAGCTATACGCGAATATTTTTCGCCTTCTCCGGAGCTTGAGGATAAGCTTTCCGCCGACGGTAAAGAGGAGTACGTTCAACTGCTGAAAAGCATATACTCGCGGGCGGAGATAAGTTTCGCTTATCAGACTGTGCCTAGGGGGAGCGGCGACGCCGTTTATTGCGCAAAAGAATTTACCGGTAAGGACGCTTTCTGTCTGGCATGGGGAGACGATCTTATAGTCGGCGAGAGGCCTGTAATGGGGCAGCTTGCGGAATTTTACTATCGTTACGGTGCTCCTATATTGGGAGTGCAGCATTTTGCGGGAGACGATATCGTTAAGTACGGCGTTGCGGAGATTGCCGAAAGCGACGGTCTGGCGCATAAGTGCGTCGGTATCGTGGAAAAGCCAGCTCTCGATAAAATTCCGTCCAGATATGCAAGCTTAGGCCGCTATGTTCTCGATTCCAGGGTTTACGGCGCTATTGAATTGACGCCGGTCGGGAAGGGCGGCGAGTATCAGCTTACGGATACCCTCAATGCAATGTGCGCTTCAACCGGCGTTTATGCCTGTGAATTTTCCGGCCGCAGATACGATATGGGCGATAAATTCGGAGCAGTGACGGCTTCTGTCGAGTTTGCGCTTAAAAATAAGGAGTTCGGCGCGCGCTTTAAAGATTATATTGTCAGTCTTGCCGCGGCTTTGAAATAGAATTATGCCTGACGGTTATTTTAATTCGTTTCTTTTGTCCGACGATCCCCGCGACGTTGATAACGGCAGGCGTTGCGGCGTTTCCCGCTTTAACGTTGTTACAAGATTTCCGGAGCGATTTGAAAAGCTCGGCGGCGTCAGCGTTTATAAATTGGTTGAAAAGCCGGCGGACTGCGGCTACGATGCTCTTGCGCTTTTGACTCTTAAGGACGAGGCTTTACTTGATGCCGTGGCGGACAAGGTTTTCGGCTTTAACGCACGGCTGATTGCCGCTGCGGATTATTGTCTTAAGGAAATCGGGGACATCGAAGTAAAGTACGGATTGACGCCGGTTCAGCTTCTTGATAAGCTAGGACTTCTTGAGCGATGCTGCGTCGCAGGCGGCGTAGCGCTAGACCGCGACGACGTCGATCTCATGCGCCAGCGGGAAACAAAGCTTATACTGTGTCCGACTTGTTCGCTCGGATACGGCTTCGGTATGCCTCATGTAAAGGCCTATATAGATAAGCTTGATTTGGCGCTTGGCACCGGAGATAACCGTTTCAATAAAAACGGTTGTATGCTTGCCGAGGCGCGCGCATTGTATCTTGGCAGCAACTGCGATATGCGCTGCCGGAATTCCATTCCTTATGACAAGCTTTTTAAATGCTTTTCCTCAGACTGTCCGGATTCGCCGGAGGACATATTGTTTTCACAATGATTTAGATTTCGGCCGCAGCACGTTATTAAAAATAAAAATTTTCGCTTGTTTGCGCGCTTAAGAAATTTTATCAAATCGGTTGACAAAAATTTTGTTGTTTAGTATAATAGTCAAGTCATCTGTGCGAGGGTGGCGAAACTGGCAGACGCGCACGTTTGAGGGGCGTGTGGGCAACCATACGGGTTCAAGTCCCGTCCTTCGCACCACTAATTAAAACGTAAGCTGAATCGGATTCGGTTTGCGTTTTTTTGTGTTAAAATATGATATATATTATAT
>USBU01000241.1 GCA_900553005.1 uncultured Eubacteriales bacterium
AATCTTTAAGTATATCAAATTCGGTAAATCTGGGAATAATCGAATCGTCCATAAAAAATCCTTATTTAAAACCGCATATTGTGATTATTAAGTGATATTATAGCATAAGTTTAAAATAATTACAACTAATTGCCGAAAATTCTTGACTTATTATCTTAAATTGCTTATACTGGTTTTCGATACTAGATATAGGAGTAAAAAATATGAGTTTTATCTTAGCAACCGATTCCTCGGCTAACCTTACGGATGAAATGATAGAAAAATACGCGTTGGAAATCCTGCCCTTAAGCTATCTTGTGGACGGAATCGAACACGTCAGCTACGTAAAGGGCGTAAAAACCGACCTGCCGTCTTTTTACAAGTCCATGCGTGAAGGCGCAAAGGTTTCGACCAGCTGCGTCAACGTCGAAACGGCGTCTGAATTTTTCGAGCGTTTTCTCAGCGCCGGCAAAGACGTGCTGTATATAGGATTTTCGTCCGCACTGTCGGCTACCTGCGCCAATGCGGAGACTGCGGCGGCAAATCTAAGAAATAAATATCCCGACCGCAAGATTTACGTTGTGGATTCTTTGGCCGCATCAATGGGACAGGGCCTGCTTGTAACCTATGCCGCAACGGAAAAGGAACAGGGCAAGTCGATCGAAGAGGTAAGAGATTTTACCGAAGCTCTCAAGCTTAAAGTTTGCCACCAGTTTACCGTTGACGACTTGATGTTTCTAAAACGCGGCGGCAGAATCAGCGGCGGCACCGCGCTTATAGGAACGATTTTAAAAATAAAACCCGTCATGCACGTTGACAATCTTGGCAGACTTATACCAAAAGGCAAGGTCATTGGCAGAAAAGCCTCGATTAAAGCGCTATACAACAAATACGTAGAAAAGGCTTACGATAAAGAAAAGCAGCTTGTGTATATTTCACACGGAGATTGTCCGGATGACGCCAAGCTTTTGGCAGACATGATCAGGGAAAGCGGCTGCAAAAGCATTGAGATAAACTACGTGGATCAGGTCATAGGAGCGCATTCCGGCCCCGGAACTTTGGCTCTGTTCTTCCTAGGAAACGACCGCGAGGCTTAGCCGCAAATAAATTTCCTCCGCCGTTTCCGGCCGATTATGCCGCCTTAACATACCACGACGTTGAAAAACCGTCGCGGCATAATGATATATTGCATTTACGGGCGCACTGCTCAGTTTATATGGGCTAAGAGCATATTCAATAACGCATGAACTTAGTTATATCTTATAGATTCCGGTTTAAGCTTGCCAAGGAGTCTTAAATAAAACAACATAAAATAAGTAAGGCTGTCATTAAAGCGGCCTTACTTATTTTATAAAACGCGACGAGTGAATATTTTAACCGATATTGCCCTCGACTTTCACTCAAAAAAAACAAACGGAAGGCTATAGCGTTACGTTACTTCCGTAACCGCTTGAGATCCGACGATAACGTATAAAAAAGCGGTCCCGCAGCACGACGGACCGCTTTCGACTTACGTTATTTTATTTCGTCGAATACTCTCACGTAATCTACAGTAAAACAGTCCGGAAGCTTTGCCGCCCTAAGCTCCGGCGCAGGCGTCTTAAGATCTCCGCTTCGATAACCGCAGCACTCGGTAGTAAGCAAAACAAATTGCTCGACTTTGGATACCGGCCCGCTCGATACGGCGGTAAGCTTACCGTCGCAGTAAAATCTGTACTCTTTTTCGCTCCACCACAGTCCGAAGCGGTGAAAACCGTCCTCGGTTTCCTCCGGGATATATCTGATTCTAGCGTCCTCTTTAAAATCCTTTCCGTAGCCGCCGTAAATCGTACCGCTGGTTATTTCCCCGTTTCGATGGAAATTCTCCATGATATCCACCTCTACGCCCGAATACTCGGGATTGTACGACATTCCTATGGACGGCGACTGAAGCCAGAATGCCGACCACCATCCCGGCTGGGAAGCTAATTTACAGCGAACCTCGTAATAACCGAAGCGATGCATGAATTTTGGCTTGTCAAGCGGAGCTATCGGCCAAATATCCTTTTGTCCGTCCCAGGGAATGTCCGTATCGGACACGGGATTATCAAACGAATTCGCTCCCGTTTGCAAATGAGCCGAATAATACTGTCCGTCTTTTTCCACAAGATTGATTTTTAAATTGCTTTTTCCGTCGAATTCTATGCCCTCGTCGGTGAAGGTATTGCTTCGTCTGCCCCAGTAATTACGGCGGAACGACCACTTTGACATATCGAGTTTGTCGTTGTCAAACTCGTCGTGCCAGACAAGCTTCCAATCTGTTTCCTCGGGCAAAAAGCTCGGTTCGTGTCCGTATAATTTAAATTCCCGCATAATAAATCCTGTCTCTTATACACATCTCCGAGCCCACG
>USBU01000242.1 GCA_900553005.1 uncultured Eubacteriales bacterium
CGTCGGCAGCGTCAGATGTGTATAAGAGACAGGGAAAAGACCACGTTGGCCGTTTTTCTGCCGACTCCTGGCAGCGACAGCAGCCCGTCAAAGGTATCCGGCACCTTTCCGCCGTACTTTTCCATAATTTCACGCGACGCAGCAATGATATTTTTAGCCTTGTTATGATAAAAGCCGCAGCTGTATATAAGCTTTTCCAGCTCTTCGGCCGGCATTACGGCAAAGGCCTCAGGCGTGGACGCGCGCTTAAACAAATCCTTTGTAACAACGTTTACGCGTTTGTCTGTGCACTGCGCGCTAAGAATAACCGCTACCAGAAGCTGAAAGGTCGTACCGAAATCCAGCTCGCAATGAGCGTCCGGATATTCGTTCTCCAGAATAGAAAAAATTTGCTCTGCTCTCGTCACCGTGATTCACCTTATAAAAATAATCGGCAAGTCCGAAAGACTTACCGATTTATTATAGCATACGACATATCTATTTGTCACTTGTTTTTATAGAAATGAACGTTTTTAACTTGATTTTTCCTCATTTTCAGGGATTTCTGTTTCCTCGTCAGTCTCAGCGCGGGCGGTTACCTTAAGCGCATTGCCGTGACGGACGAAAATCATAGTCACAAAAGCAAGACACGCAAACGCCAGCGAATACGGGACCAGTCCCTTTACGGAAATATAGTCCATTACAAGTCCGGCCAATATGGGAGTTATTATCTGAGCGGTCATCGTAAACGCGTAATACAGTCCCGTATAAGCGCCGGTAGTGCTTTCGGATGAAAGCTCGACGCACATAATATACGAATGCACGTTGATTGTCGCCCAGCCTCCTCCTACAAGAATAAACGTCGGGTACATTGCCGCCTTAAGCAGCCCCGCCGAAGCCCCTGCAAGCAAAAAAACCGACGCAAGCGCAAGTCCAGCTATCATCATCGCCACGCCAAGCATTACGGTCTTCTTTCTCCCGATACGCTTGCCGATTTCCACGCTTGGTATAAACATGAGAAAAGCAGCGGCATTGGCTACGAGCAGCGGCAAAGTAAACTTAGCTTTAAGCACGCTCATTGAAAAAACCGAAAAGTGCGTAGTCAGCGCGTTGTAGGCCATGTACCAAAGAAATACGGACAGCAAAATAAACAGCAGGCTTTTAAGCTGTGGCCGAGTAAGCGCGCCTAAAACCTTAAGCGCCGACTGTTTTTTGACGGTCTCCTCCTTGTCCTCTATCTCGAATTCGGCCATCGCGGCGCGGCTTTCTTCCGCAAATTTATTTTCCTTGACCTTAATAACCATGACTACGGCGGCAAGAATCATGAACGCGGATATTATAGACACCAAAGCCCAGTTGTTGCCTATTACGGTAAGCTCCCCGGAAACATCCTCCTCCGTAACAAGCAAAAACTGCATCAACAGCAGGGTGATAACGCCTCCGATAGTACCCATTATATTAATAACGGCGTTGGCGTTGCTTCTGATTGGTTTTGGCGTAACGTCGGGCATAAGCGCGACGGCAGGCGAACGATACAAACACATAAACACCAGCACGAAAGCGGCGGACGATAGCATCAGCGCCAAATTCATCGTATTATGAGCGAAATTAACAAGCATGAACGTTATCGCGGCCAGCACGGAGCCTGTCACTATAAACGGCATACGACGGCCGAATTTACTGCGCAGCTTCATCGGAAAACGGTCCGACCACAATCCCATAAACGGCAGCAGAACAACGGCAAGAACGTTATCCATAGCCATAATCACTCCGCGCAGAGTGGCGCCGAAGCCAAAATCCTTTAAAAACAGCGGCATCAGACTGTCGTATATCTGCCAGAACATGCTTATAGTAAAAAACGCCAGCCCAACGATTACGGTACGCGGCACGTTCAGCCTTAATTCTGCCTCATGATTTTCCATGCTTCCTCCGTATTGAATTATGTTTTTATGAAGATATTGTAGCATGAAAGGCGCAATAAGTAAAGCCGTTTGCCGTCAGGTTAACGTCAAATTATCGCGCAACATGCGCAAACGGCTCTTTTACGGAGAAAAAGGAATAAGTTAACTCAGAAAAAAAGGCGTTCAGGTCTTCCCGTATTTCCGGATTGAATGCGAAAAGCGCCGAGAAAAGTATTGAGAGACATTTTTCTTAAAAGTCTTACCGCCGCGGCGTAGGCGGCCTCGTCTGTTTTGACCGATAATCCGCATCCGACCGATATGTCGCGAGGAGTGTTTATCAAGCTGCAGGAAAATCCCGACTTTTTCAGTTCGTTGTAAAATTTCATGGACTGCGCGCGGGAGCGAAAAGCGAATATAAGGTACATCTTTATTATCTTCCTTTGGTAATTTCATTCATTGTCGTTCGTATAATATCTGTCTCTTATACA
>USBU01000243.1 GCA_900553005.1 uncultured Eubacteriales bacterium
GGGCTCGGAGATGTGTATAAGAGACAGATTTTATTATCTCCGCCGTTGCTTTTAGGCGGAAAATTCAGTTTTAACGGAGGATTTATGGTTTTCAATATACCGGAGGCAGGCGAGGCATTCGAGGAGTACGAACTGTCGCTTTTGGACACAGTGGAGCATCTTAAAGGAGAACTTAACACTATTCGCGCCGGCAGAGCGAATCCTCAGATACTCAATAAAATTGTCGTTGACTATTACGGCACAATGACGCCCATAAATCAAATGGCTAATATCACCGTGCCTGAGGCAAGGCTTTTGCAGATTTCGCTTTGGGACGCCGGTATGATCAAGGCGGTTGTCAAGGCTATTTCTGCGTCTGATATAGGTATTACGCCGACGGATGACGGCAAGGTGATAAGGCTTGTTTTTCCGCAGCTGACCGAGGAGCGCAGGCGTGAGCTTGGCAAACAAGTCAAGAAAATAGGCGAGGATTATAAGGTAACGCTGCGCGGACATCGCCGCGACGTAATGGATAAGATAAAAAATTTCAAAAAGAATAATCTTATTACCGAGGACGACGTAGCTGGCTACGAAAAGGAAGTGCAAAAAATCCTCGATAAAAATATCGCATCGGTTGATTCTTTAATAAAGGAAAAGGAAGACGAGATTCTTGAAGTCTGAGGAAATTTGTCCGCTTCCGACTCATCTTGCGATAATAATGGACGGCAACGGTCGTTGGGCGGAAAAACGTGCGCTTGTGCGTAAATTTGGGCATCGCGCGGGAGTGAAAACCTTATTAAAAATCGTCAAATACGCTTTTTCGATAGGGATTTCATTTGTGACGGTATATGCTTTCTCCACTGAAAATCGGTTTCGACCGAAGGACGAGGTTGACGCGCTTATTGATCTAATACGTAAAAACTTTGCCACAACCTTCAACGAGCTTCTCGAGAAAGGAGTGCGCGTAAGAGTGTTGGGAGAAAGGAGCTATTTTCCGGCTGACGTAATAGAAATTTTGGATAAAATCGAGCGCGACAGCGCTGCCGGTACTGCCGGAACGTTCAATGTTGCGCTTAACTATGGCGGTCGTGCTGAAATATTGCGCGCGGCAAAACTTTTATCAGAAAGCGGAGAGGAATTTTCCGAGCATAGCTTTGAAAAATTTTTATATACGGCCGATCAGCCTGAGCCGGATCTTATATTGCGTACAGGCGGAGAAAAACGCTTAAGTAATTTTCTGCTTTATCAAAGCGCATATGCCGAGCTGTTTTTTACGGATACGCTGTGGCCGGATTTTTCCGAAAAGGAATTGGATTCTATCTTACAGGAATATAAAACGCGAAATCGCCGTTACGGAAAGGTATGACAGATGACAGAAAACGACGAAAATAAGAATAATATTATATCTCAGCCTGAAAATGGTTCCGGAGACGGCGGAGATAAAAGAAGGCCGAGTAATTTAAAACAGAGATTGCTTACGGCTGTTTTTATTGCCGTTTTATATGTTGCGCCCATACTGTTAAGCATTTATGTGCATGAAATTTTTTACGACGCGCTTATAGTTTTTCTGATGCTGGTAGCAAGCTATGAATTTTCGCGCGCGATTTCCGTAAGGTTTGCCAAACCGATCAATTTGTTTGTCGTCGCAAATATCGTTGTTGGGTACACGGTATTCAAGCTTGTCGATATGTTTATGGGCGGAGGCGGTATTACTTCGTTTTTCGGGGTTTTGGCTTTAACCTTTATAGCATGTATAGTTTATAACATGTTCAGCCGCAGATATAATATAAACAATGTCGTAAGCACTTTGTTTGTCATGATATATCCCGGCGCTATTATGACTTATCTTTTGGCGCTTAATTATTTGGGCGGCTATTCGGTCGTGGCAATTATAATGGCTTTCGGAGTCACGACTCTTACGGATTCGATGGCATACTTTGTCGGCTCAACTGTCAGAGGGCCTAAGCTCTGTCCGAAAATCAGTCCTAAAAAAACAATTTCCGGGGCTGTTGGCGGACTTATTGGCGGTTTGGCCGGCGGAGTTATAATTTATTTCTTTTCGCAAGCCGGCATTGTCGGATGTCAGCCTATCGTAACGGCGATCGTACCTAATTTTCTGCATTTTCTGTTCCTGGGACTGGGCACGTCGTTGTTCTGCCAGATAGGCGATCTCATATCTTCATATATAAAACGGGCCTGCGGAATAAAAGATTTCGGAAAAATTCTTAGGGGACACGGCGGATTTATGGACAGAATAGACGGACTTATTATCTCGTCTTTGTTTATTTTCATATATTTTACGATTCTCGGAGTCGTGATATGATATCCGTAGCGGTTCTCGGAAGCACAGGTTCTGTCGGAAGGCAAACGCTCAACGTTATAC
>USBU01000244.1 GCA_900553005.1 uncultured Eubacteriales bacterium
CGAGATCTACACCTATTAAGTCGTCGGCAGCTTCATATGTGTATAAGAGACAGCGGCGGCTCTGTCACCGTGGGCGACGTCAAGCTTACCTCCGATCTTACAGGCATCAATACCACATATGATTACGACACCGATACGCTTTGGGTAGGTACTCCCAGAAACGAAAAGGGCAAGGATCAAAGACCTCATATGTTCACCGATTTCGTTTCCCGGGACGCGGCGATCGATTTCACGGTTAAATTCGACGCCATGGAGGGCGTTTCCGAGGTCGAATGGTGGCCCGGTATCAGTGTAAAGGCTTATAACGGAGTTTCTACCTCAGAGTTCCGCTTCCTGCGTTTCGGCGCGTTTGAAAACGGTCAGAATATCGGCACAGGTCCCGACAACACTACGGGAGATTCCTGGGGCTTAGGTCAGGTTAACCTTACGGGCCAGTTCGGGGAAAACAGCGTAAACTTGCGCGTAGTCAAAAAGGGCAACCGCGCGTATATATTCTCCAAGGCCGCGGACGCGGAAAAGTATTCGCTGGTCTATACCTACAATCTGACCGCGGACTTTACGGACAAGGATCTTGCGTGGGGACTGACCTATGCGGTCAATAATACCAAATATTGCTATCTCGATTGGGAGAATATTTCCATAACCGGCGACGCGGATGAAATCGACGCAAAGCTGACCGAGGCAGGCGGAGCAAGCCTGTTCGGCTATACGCACAGCATCAACGATTCCACCGTTGCTTCGACTAAGCCCATTTCCAGAATGAACGACGACTGGTACAGCCTTACCGCTAACGCCACGTTTACCTACTCCGACATTGTCGCCAAGGAATTCATTGCCGAGGTCAAGGTATGGGGTATGCACGACAGAACGCTCGGCTTGCCCGACAATAATAAAAACGACGCATGGAATACGGCGGGTATCGTCCTCGGCGCTACCGATTGGGATCGCGTAGTCCTCGGCGCTCAGGGCAACGGCTTCAAGCTTTTCCGCAATAATTGGACCTCCGACAGATGGAGCAACGGCAAGGATCACAGCTCGCACGATATGTTCAAGGCTTACGGCCAGATGAACAATGTCGCTGCGGTCAACGACGGCAAGGTAACTACGCTTAAGATAGTCAAGACTGCCGAGGCGGTTTATGTAGTGCGCGACGGCGTTTTCTACGCTAAGCTGACGGCGGATGGCAAGGTTTACGATTCTGTCGGAAATCTGACCGATTACGTGCTTCCCGACGTATGGAGCGCAATCATGAGCGCTGAGACCGTGGCTATAGGCGTCGGCGGCATAGGCGACGATATTCAAAGCTTCGCCGTAAAGGACTTTACCGTTAACACCGACGCTCAGGCTGTTGCGGCGGCCGCTGCTGAGTATGACGCTTATCAGCCTGCCTCCAATACCGAGACTGCCAAATTCCACGCTTTCGACAAGGTTTATCATTACAATAATTACAGTACCATAAGCTATTTCGTACCCGAGGGCGAGGATAAGATCAAGACTTTCGGCGCATTGCTGAATGACGGGACGGTAGGCGTTGACGACGATTTCTTGGTCCGCACCACCGTTTACGGCGTGGGCAGCGTAGGGACAAAGGCCGGCATCAACCTCGAGTACAGCGACCACGGAGTTCTGTTCGGATACGAAAAGGAGCTCAACCGTATTTACGTAGTGCAGGGCAACGCCTGGTACAATTACAACGGCAATAAATTTGCGGTTACCGGCCTGCCTGAGGAATGGAAGCAGCCCGACGGCACTGCCGAAAACGCTATCGAGATTGCGCTTGTAAAGTCTTCCGGAGATTATTTCATCTACGTCCGCCGCGCGGCTGACGAGGCTTGGACGGTTGCCAAGCAGATCGATCTTACCGCATACGGCATAGAGCTGAACGACGGCAACGGCGTAGTTCCGTTCGACTTCAAATACAGAGTCGGTACCGACGGCAAATGGATTTCGACCGCAACGTCGCTTAAGATAGGCGTTTCCGCAAACGGTACGGCGTCTACTTTCGGTGGAACCGAGCTTGTAACGGACAGCGCTCAGATTCAGGACTTTTTGATCGCTAACCCCGTCGCTTAATCGTTAATAATCAAAAAACTCCGGCGAGAGCTTTTCCGCCGGGGTTTTGTTTTTAAACGAACGCTGCGTTTAATAAGCGCGGCTTAACGCGCGTTAATACTGTGTTTTTTACTGCGCTTTGCGCGGGTCAGGGGTGTTTGCGCGGGTATTGCGCTTAAAGCTGTGCGTCGGACAGGTGTATTTTGTATGGTAGAATATTAAAATCGCATTATATACGCGCGCCGGCCGCCGTATTCGCTTGCATAAAATTCGTCCTGAGGTTATAATCTGTCTCTTATACACATCT
>USBU01000245.1 GCA_900553005.1 uncultured Eubacteriales bacterium
ATAAGAGACAGGTCGATATGTGATATCGGATTATAATCCCAACGAGGAAAATGCCATTTTAGATAAAATCAAAACGATTTTCGGTATACATTCGGTAAGCGTTGCCGAACGCGTGCCGACGGATATAAACGAAATAGCATTTTCAGCGGCGGCCGTCAGCGGCAATGCGGGCAGTTTCCGCGTAACCGTCAACCGCGCCGACAAGACATTCCCCATGAGCTCCGTTGAATTTGCGGCGTACTTGGGCGGCAAAATACTTGAAACTCATCCCGGACTGACTGTAGATCTGCACAAACCGGATTTCACAGTAAACGTCGACATAAGAGAAGACGGCGGCGCGTTTATATACAAGGACATAATTCCATGTATGGGAGGAATGCCCGTAGGCTGTGCAGGCAAAGGGCTTTTAATGCTTTCCGGCGGCATAGACAGTCCGGTAGCCGGATTTATGATGGCAAAACGCGGATTAAAAATCGAGGCCATTCATTTCCATTCCTATCCTTATACCAGCGAGCTGGCAAAACAAAAGGTCATTGACCTGGCTGGAATCATGTCTGAGTACTTGGGAAATATTAAGCTGATATGCGTACCGTTTACTAAAATTCAGGAGGAAATTCACAGAAGCTGCGACTCATCGTATATGATAACGCTTGTCCGCCGATTTATGATGCGTATCGCAGAACGCATAGCCAAAGAGCGTGAATGCGGATGCCTTGTAAACGGCGAAAGTCTGGGGCAGGTTGCAAGCCAGACGCTTGAAAGTATCTTCACAACCAACAGCGTTATAAAGGAACTGCCGGTTTTAAGACCTCTGATAGGCATGGACAAAGATGAAATCATAGAAATTTCAAAAAAAATAGGTACTTTCGAGACGTCGATACTGCCTTATGAAGACTGCTGCACGGTATTTCTGCCGGACGCGCCCGTAACTCATCCGACCGTTAACCGCGCCGAAAGGGAAGAGGCAAGAATTAACGGTTTTGAAGAATTGATAAACGAAGCCGTTGCGGGAATCGAAATAATAAACGTTTAGCCGGCAACCTCCAAAACTCAGTCGATTATAGTAAAATTATCGAAATCGTCCAGCACGGTATCGTTTTCTATAAACGTATTCGGCGACGAATATGCAGTCGGCATATTATCGGCGGAAAACAAAGCGCTTAATCTGTCTTTGGGTTTAACGCCGTCTCCGGCCAAAAGAACTTTTTTATTTTGTATCAGTTCAACTGCGTCGATCTCTGCCGTGACAATATTTTCCGGAATAGGAAAATTACTTTTATCGTTCAGCTGTACGAGAACTTTTTTTACGAGTTTTGCCGGAAGGTTACCTCCGGAATATTTATTATCAAGTAACCCGTCGGTAGCGTTTATACGCACGGCGACGGTATATTTAGGCGTATAAGCAATGCAATAGGCGTCTGTGTTTCCGTCTTTATTACCAGCCGTGCCGGTCTTCGCCGCAGCGTTGCAATTAGAATATTTCACCTGTTTAGCCGTGCCCGTTTTCGCGCATTTTTGCAGCATGTCTGTAATAAGATAAGCAGTTTCCTGAGAAACGGCCCTTTTCGGACAGATCGGAGAAGAGGAATACACGCAAGCTCCGTTTTTATCATAAATAGCCTTTACGTATTTTGCCGGAGTATAAACTCCGCCGTTTGCAAAAACCCTATAGGCATCGGTAAGCGAATTCAAAGTAACTCCGTCCGTCATGCCGCCGAGCGCCAACGCAAGAGAAACGTCCTTTCTGTTGAATTCTATTCCGAACCGTCTTGCAATTTTTTTGGATTGTTCGACTCCGTTAATCTCCAAAAGCTTTACTGCCGGAATGTTAAGAGAGCGCACCAAACTTTCCTCCACGCTGATCCATCCGTAATATTTATCGTTGAAATTTGAAGGCTCCCAATCTCCGAATTTTGTTTTTTCATCCAATATCGGCGTTACGGCATAAACATTTTTAAGCTCAAGAGCGGGCGCATAACATAGCAGCGGTTTAATAGTGGAGCCCGGCGAACGTTTAAGCCCGCTGAGGTCTTTACGCGAGCTTCCGCTGTTCGCAATAAATCTTCCGGTATAATTTTCCGCAACTATTATATTGATTTCTCCGTTTTCAATCGTATTTCCGCAAATCAGCCGGTCCAAGAATGTTTGTAAGCCTGCATCATAATAACTGTGTATGACATACCCCTCGTCAAATAATGCGGACTTATCTTTCCCCAAAATCATCGACGCCTCGCCAAGACAACTGTTGATATATTGATTTGCCGCAAGATTAACATCGCTGATTTCCGCCGTTTCGTTTATTGCCTCGTTATATTGAGTCTCGTCAATGAACTGCTGCTCCAGCATTCTTTTCAAT
>USBU01000246.1 GCA_900553005.1 uncultured Eubacteriales bacterium
CGTCCGACCGGCGCTCCGTCCGCCGACGAACGCGCGGCGGCGCTTGAAAAAAGAATTTTAGACGAAATAAACGGACTGAACATAGGCGCTCAGGGTCTGGGCGGAGACACGACGGCGCTTGCCGTCCACGTCGAAACCTACCCCACGCACATAGGAATGCTGCCCGTTGCGATAACCGTACAGTGCCACAGCGTGCGCCACGGGAAAATTATTCTGTAGAGGAAAACGCGGATGAACGACGATATAGTAAAGATAACTCTGCCGCTTACCCGCGGCGACGCGCGCAAACTTAAAGCCGGCCGTAAAATTTTACTGTCGGGCGAAATATATACCCTTCGCGACGCGGGCCACAAACGGCTTATCGAAAGCATAACAAACGGAAAACCCGATTTTGACGTAAACGAAAAAGCGTTTTACTACTGCGGACCTACGCCCGCGCTGAACGGCGAAATAATAGGCTCCTGCGGTCCGACGACTTCGGCGCGAATGGATGATTACACGCCCGCCTTAATCGAACGCGGGCTTACGGTCATGATCGGAAAGGGCAAACGCAGCGCAGCCGTTATAAAAGCCATGCAAAAATACGGAGCCGTATATCTCATCGCCGTAGGCGGCGCGGGCGCGCTGTATAAATCCTGCGTCGAAAAAAACGAACCCGTAATGTACGAAGACCTTGGCTGCGAGGCAATGCGCAAGCTGACCGTGCGCGACATGCCGTTAATGGTTGGAACGGACGCTGACGGCGGCACCGTATTGAAGTAACGGCGCGCAGTCGGTTTTCCATCGTGAGACCAGAGCAAATACTAACAATGTCGGCATGATCTGTGGTACAACCTATGAAATTAGCGATGCGGTTACGCAAGAATATTGAATTAGTTAATCAACGTAATGCTTCGGGCGAATTAAGCGACATTCAGCGTTCCGCCATTATTACAATGACGAAAAGCGCTGCCGTTAAACTTTCAAGTATTTAAGGTTTTTGCGACGGACCGAAAACCGCCCTGCAGTAGTTTTCCGCTTCTCCGTTGTTCACTTCTGAAACCGCCGATTAGCCTGTAAACAATAACAACCTTGCCGGATACGCAAGGTTGTTATTAATTAAAGCCGCTCTGTATTACTGCCGGTTAAAAGCCTCTGCGCTTTTTAAGCTCGTCGTCGCTTTCGCCCGATTCGTTATAGTTGCCTCTGTGAATGTAAAAATCATCTTTCGGAATATTAACGGACGGCTTTTCCGGCACAGTTTCCGCCAAATTTTCGGCTGCCGGCGCCTCTTGTTCGGAAAGCTCGGCGCCCCCGTCACCGCCAGCAAAGCCGGCCAAAGCGCCGTCCAAAAGCGGCTTATTTTGCAACAGGCGCGGCTCCTCAGCCGTTATAACAGACGCAGACGGGATGTTTTCGTCAGGTGCAGACTGAACGTTATTAACAGGTGCAAACGGAACGTTATCGACAGGCACGACGTGAGGAATATTTTTGTCGTCTGAAACCGCGCCCGCCATTTGAGCGGCGTTTTCGGCCGTAAAGCCGCCGGTTTCAATACTCTCTCTAAGCGCGGCAAGCTCTTTGCGCAGTTTTATTACCGTTGCGCGAGCCGTTTTTCTTGCGCCGTAGAAACTGCTTACGCGCATAACCGTTTCGTTTTCCACAAGCTGCATTCTGATCATGCAGATTTTTCTTTCCGTCGAAGCGGTTTCCGCCGGCAAAGAATCCTCTTTTCGTCTGTATTCCATATAGATATCGCACAACGAGGTAATTTTGTCCGTCACACCGACAAAACCCTTAAGCACGCGTATCGATCTGAATTTTTGCTCGCTAACCTCGTCACGTATGCCGTCGTCGGACTGCAGCTCCGCCAAAGTCGTACCGGGCATTACATAAGCGTTGGGAGACAAAGGCGACATTCCGTCATTATCTTCAAAGCTCCTTCTCCGCCCGCCTCTTTCGACGGACTTAATCGACAAAACGATAAAGACAGGAAACAAAAACGCCATTACTATTATAATTATTATCCCTATCCACATGATCGCTCCTTTCTGTCATTGAATACTGCTCTGAAAGAATTTACAAAAGCCCCGTTAATCACAGATATTGTCGCTAGTAAACGACCGGCTGTCAAAAAATTCTGATAACTCCATTCCGAATCCTTTTGCTACTTGATAAACGAACGGTGCGCACGTTGACGGCCTTATTTTTTGCAATGTGATTGCGCTGTCAGTTGACTGTAAAACGCCGCTTAATATGAATAATCTGTATTGAGTATAGTGAAATTTTCCAAGCAGTTAATCTATTTACATCGAAATCGCCATTGCTATTGTCATCATATGCTACATCTGTCTCTTATACACATCTGACGC
>USBU01000247.1 GCA_900553005.1 uncultured Eubacteriales bacterium
CTCGTGGGCTCGGATATGTGTATAAGAGACAGGACATTTGAACCGCGCGGAGGTCAGCGCTACCTGCGAGATGGTCGTTTCCGTATTGGACGGACGCGTTGACAGAAGCTTCAGCGAAGAAATCGGCCTTAATCTCATGGAGTTCGGCAGAAAATGAGAAGGGCCGACAGAGAAATCCTTGATTTTGACGAAATAACAGGCGTTGTTGACAAGTGTCACTGCTGCAGGCTTGGATTCCGCGATGACGGCGGAGTTTATATCGTGCCGCTTAATTTCGGATATAAGGCGGAGGACGGCAATCTTACGTTTTATTTTCACAGCGCGCGCGAGGGCAGGAAAATCGGTCTTTTGGCTGCGTCGCCTATTGTCGGGTTTGAACTTGATACGGGCTTTGAATTGAATACCGGTAGCTTTGCGTGCGGATATTCGGCCAAATTTGAAAGCGTTATCGGCAGCGGCACGGCTGAAATCGTGGAAGACTTAACGGAAAAGAAACTCGGCTTAAAATTATTGATGAAGCATTATACCGGACGCGACGATTGGGATATTTCCGACCGCGACTGCGGCAGCGTAGCCGTTATACGTCTTAAGGTGAGGGAAATGACCTGCAAGCGTCACGACTGACGGAGGACAGAATAATGGAAAGCTTTAAAATTGCGCTTATGCAACTGATGCCCGGCGGCTCCGCCGAAGAGAATCTTGAAATCGGGATCGACGCTTGCAGAAAAGCCAGGGAAGCGGGCGCTGATCTTGCGCTGTTTCCGGAAATGTGGAGCTGCGGATACGAAATTCCGGATTCCGATCAAGAGCTGACGCGCCTTTCCGTTGACGACGACGGCAGCTTTGTAAACGGATTCCGGCAGGAGGCTAAAAGACTTAAAATGGCGATAGGCGCGACATATTTGGAGAGACGCTGCCCTTCTCCCGCCAACAGCCTCCGGATTTTTGACCGCAACGGCCGTACCGTGCTTAAATATTCAAAGGTGCACACATGTGATTTCGACGTCGAAAGACGTCTGACGGCCGGAGATGAATTTGTCGTGGGCGAATTGGATACCGGCCGCGGCAGCGTTAAAATAGGAGCGATGATATGCTATGACAGGGAGTTCCCGGAAAGCGCGCGGATACTGATGCTTAAGGGCGCGGAGGTAATCGCGGTGCCTAACGCTTGTCCTATGGAAATAAACAGGATTTCTCAGCTTCGGGCGCGCGCGTTCGAGAATATGCTGGGCGTGGCTACTGTAAACTATCCGGCGGGAAAGCCGGACTGCAACGGACATTCGACCGCTTTCGACGGGATTGCGTATAGGGAGGGCTGCTGTGACAGCCGCGACACGCTGATAATCGAAGCGGGAGAGCGCGAGGGCATTTATATAGCGGATTTTCCCATTGACGAAATGCGCAGGTATCGCAGTGCGGAGGTGCACGGCAACGCTTACCGCAGGCCGGGATTGTACGCGTCTTTGGTGGATAAAGAGGTGCTCCCGCCGTTTGTACGGCCGGACGGCAGAAGATAGGGCGCAGCGGGGTCAACGAATTATAAGGTATGAGCTTTGGCTTTTATTGCGGGCGCAAAAATATTTTTTATCGGAGAGATTTTTTATGGCAAGGCTTTTGTATCAAGGACACGGCAGCTTTCGTATCGTTTCGTCCATAGGTACGGTTATTTACGTCGATCCGTATTTAGGGGACGGCTATGATAAAAAAGCCGATTTGGTGCTTGTTACGCACGAGCATCACGATCACAGCAAGCTTTCGCTGTTGACGCTTAATAAAGGCGCCGAGATTTTTCGCGGAGCGGAAATGACCGACGGGGTACGGTATTCTTCGGCGGAATATAAGGACGTCAAGGTGCGGGCTGTGCCGGCTTACAATTCAAATCACCCGCGCAGTGAGTGCGCAGGATTTATAATACTTGTAGACGGAGTAAAAATTTACGCCGCCGGCGATACCTCTCAAACCGATTTCATGTCGTCTCTTGCGTCCGAAAAACTTGATTACGCGCTGTTGCCGACCGACGGAATTTATAATATGGATGCCGAGGAAGCGTCCTGCTGCGCGGACATTATTGACGCCGGGCGTACTGTCCCCATTCATACCAGGCCGGAAACCTTGTTTGACGCTTCCGTCGCCGAGGCGTTTCATTGCAGAGGAAAGCTTACGCTGCATCCCGGCGAGGAAATTGATTTAAAGCCGATTGTTTGAATTTTCTTATACGTTAGTCTTGCATCGCGGCAAGTTAAGACGCAGTTTAAGTGCGCGGTATCGTTTCGGCTGAGTCCTTTGTCTGACCTGTTTCTATGATTTAAGATATTTTTTTCTGTCTCTTATACACATCTCCGAGCCCACG
>USBU01000248.1 GCA_900553005.1 uncultured Eubacteriales bacterium
GAGATGTAGCTCCGTCTCGTGGGCTCGGAGATGTGTATAAGAGACAGAATTTATATTTTCTGTTTCAGCAACAAAATAAGAACACAAAACTTATACAATAGGACACTTACGCCATTATGAGTACGCATCAAACATATCTGATAAACAGTAATTTATCCGACAGCCTCATCAAACGATTTAATAAAAACGCGGAGAAAAACATCTCCGCGTTTTTATTTATACGCTAAATAAAATTCAATTAAGCCTTAGGTCCTGCATTGACGATTTCGGCGGGCATATGATCGTATTTCTTAAAGTTCTCGACAAACTTCTTTGCAAGCTCCTTCGCCTTTTTATCGTAAGCCTTTTTATCCGACCAGCTGGTCTGCGGATCGAGGATCTCGCTTTCCACATTCGGGCAGGTCTTGGGTACGTTCAGACCGAAATAAGGCTCCACATAATATTCCACTTCGGCAAGGCTTCCGTCAAGAGCGGCGGTAACCATAGCGCGGGTTGCCTTAAGACTCATTCTCTTACCCGTGCCGTTCCAGCCGGTATTGACAAGATAAACGTTGGAGCCGTGCTTTTCTATCTTCTCGCCGAGAAGCTCCGCATAAACGCTGGACTTCAAGGGCAGGAAGGGCGAACCAAAGCAGGTGGAGAAAGTCGAAACAGGATCGGTTATACCGCGCTCGGTACCCGCGACCTTAGAAGTATAGCCGGAAACAAAGTAGTACATAGCCTGCTCCTTGGTCAGCTTGGATACGGGAGGCAGAACGCCGTAAGCGTCGGCGGTAAGGAATATTATGGTCTTGGGGTGACCGCCTACGGACGGAACAACCGCATTGTCGATAAAGTCTATGGGATAAGATACGCGCGTATTTTCCGTAAGGCTGTTGTCGGAATAATCGGGTATTCTAGTTTCGGGATCTACAACGACGTTTTCAACAACGGCGCCGTGACGTATAGCTCCGTAAATCTCAGGCTCTTTTTCACGGCTCAAGTCGATGCATTTTGCATAGCAGCCGCCCTCGATATTGAATATTCCCTTATCCGACCAGCCGTGCTCGTCGTCGCCGATAAGACCGCGGTTGGGGTCGGCGGAAAGCGTCGTTTTACCGGTTCCGGACAGGCCGAAGAACAAAGCCGTATCGCCGCTGCCGTCCATAGCCATGTTGGCCGAGCAATGCATACCGAGAACGCCCTTAAGCGGCAGTATGTAATTCATGACGGAAAATACAGACTTTTTCATCTCTCCGCAATACTTGGAGCCAGCGATAACCACGATATTCTTCTTAAAGTTCAGTATTATTGCGGCCTCGGAGTTGATTCCCTCCAATTCAGCGTTAAGCTTTAAGCCGGGCGCGCAGATTACGGTAAACTGTTCCTCGAATTTCTCAAGCTCCTGCTCCGTGGGACGGATAAGCATATTGTGCATAAACAGATTCTGCGATGCATACTCGTTGATAATCCTGATACCGATTCTGTACTTTTCGTCCGCGCCGGCAAATCCGTCGAAAAGATAGATGTCGCGGTTGGAAAGATATGCGGCAACCTTACCGTATATGCTGTCGAAAGCCGCCTCTGAAATCTTTTTGTTCTCGTTGTTCCAATTTATGTTGGCTGTAGTTGTCGGCTCGTCGACGACGTAACGATCCTTGGGGCTGCGGCCGGTATATTTTCCGGTATCAACCAAAAGCGCGCCCTTATCCGTAAGTTTGCAATCCTCCGTCTTAAGCGCCATCTCGGTAAGAACCGCAGGACTTAAATTACGATAAACATGACAAGGAGTCATAATATTGTACTTTTCGATTCCGTAGGTGTTCATATAAATCCTCCAAAAATTATTTGCGTTTTAATAATTTCCGGCTTCAATAAAGCCGATTTTAGCGGAAATCCAATCTCCACCGCATATATTATATTGCTTTTTAATCAATAAAGCAACCGTTTTCACCCCCATAAAACGATATATTTTACCGTTAAAGCCCGACATGCTTTTATCTCTGCACCGGCCGACCGCGCCGCGCCGACTGAAAAATAATTAAACGATCATTAGCGCTGACGCCGCATAACGATTTTATATCGACACATAGCAGCCTGAACATCGGGCACACAAGCGGCCAAAATCAAAAAGCGATAAAAAACACCAAGTTTTTTATCGCTCTCCTTTTCGTAAAAACGCAATGCCGACAAGCAATCATCCTATTTTTTCATAAATCAGATCGGCAAGACGAATAAACATCTCCGGCGACAGCTCCTCTGCCCGCGCAGTCCGACCGATACCGACCGCCGCAAGCCACGACTCGGCCGTATCCTTTCCTACGCCTGTCTCTTATACACATCTGACGCTGCCGACGACTTAATAGGT
>USBU01000249.1 GCA_900553005.1 uncultured Eubacteriales bacterium
ACGAGATGTAGCTCCGTCTCGTGGGCTCGGAGATGTGTATAAGAGACAGACGGAGAGCATTCGATATGAATTTGTCCGTCCTCAATATAAAGCGCGAGTATCTCCGGACCGGTTGACGAATAATATTCTCCCTTTTCAAGGGCAGTCATGATGCAGCCGTATTCTAGACGCGGTGCCTTTACGATCACCCAGCCGCAGCCAAGCTCATCGCTTCCGTGAGTGTCGTCGGCAGCAAGCGCGTTAAGTCTTAGACCGTCGCGTAAAAATTCATCGTAAACGTGCTCGCTTTCACGCATTCCTTTAACCGCCGAAACGCTGTTCCACACCTCGACAAAGTTCATTCCGCGATAATTTTTATAATCGTCGCGCGTCTGAAGCGACCAGCACGGGTGGTTATAGCTGACCAAAAATCCGGCTTCTCTGCCAGCTTTTATCATGGCGTTTATGCACTCAGGAGTATATTCACGCGCAATTCCGACGCACGGATCAAAAACATTATTTTTATCCGTTGCATAAAAATTAAGATGAGCGGTGCGGAATTTTGGATTGCCGTCGTTTACAGCGACCTCATACGCCGTCAAGGCCAAAAATTTATCGTCGGACAAAGCATTTTGAGGCGCTATCCTCTCATGGTCCGTAAAAGCAACTATCGAGTATCCCTTATCCATATAAAGATCTTTCAGCTGCTGCGGCGTAAATTTTCCGTCGGAAACGGTTGAATGACAATGCATATTGGCTTTATACGAGCGGCAGCCATCAGGCAGTAAATATTTTTTCATACTTATCTCCTCCGGAATATTATAAACCCGTCCGCCGACGTCAGTCAAGCAAACGGGATAATCTTATAAAATTTTATTTTGAAAGCAGCTTTATTAGTTAAAATTTTATTTTAATAAAAAGAATATATCAAACGCCCATAACCTTATTGATAAGCTCATTCAGCCGATCATAGCAATCCTTAAGTTCATCGTAGTCGCGATAACAATCCTTATAAACCTCGATAAACACAGCCGCTTCCGGAGTGCGGGCGGCAAGCTCGCGAAAAAACTTTTCGAAATTGAATCTTCCGGACAGCGGAAGCATGGGATTCAGCTTATTATCCATATCGCATACGTGAACGGTAGCCAGGCGGTCCTCCATTACGTCAAGAAATTTATAAGGATCTACGTCGCTGAAAAACGCCTGTTTTATATCGAGCGTGGCCTTTAATTTCGGACAGTACTGCTTGAGATTTTTAAAGAATTCGGGATTGTTGCAATACGCCCAGTTGACGTTTTCATAAGCGATATACATGCCGTAACTTTCGGCTATATCGCAAAGCTGATTAAGTCTTTCGCCGAATTTGGGAAAATCGATGTTCAGCGTGCGGCGCGGCTTTATAAACGGACCGTGAAAAGTAAGATATTTGGCGCCAAGTACAAATCCCGCATAGCACACCTTGCGGAATATCTGCTCCGCGTCGTTGCGTATCCGGTCGTAGCCGCTGAACAGCTCCGGCTCAAAGCAAGTGCCGTGCGCGTGCAGAGAATGCACCTTTATATCTCCCTTACGCTCCTTAAGCGCCTCTACAAAAGCTTTCTCATATTCCGAAAAGGTATTGAGGAAAACCTCCGTGTTATCGACATTCATCGAACGCAGAATTTCAAAAGTCGCTTCGACGTGTTCGCGTCCGAAAAACGACGCCGTGGAAATACCAAGTTTCATCAGTTTCAAATCCTCCAGCCGGCGACATGTATTGCCGTTACAAATGAATTGTAGCACAACCATACCAAAATAACAAGCGAATATGCGGGACAAAATGCACAAAAAAAGCAAGCTCGATTTGTGATTTTACGTTGCGACATTATCAAAACGAAGCAGTTTTTACGCCCGATCCGAGCGGCACAAAACCGATACGTATTGCAAACGCGCGCCCCGGCCTAAGTCAGAGCGATCGGTATTCCGTCTTTAAGACTCGTTTATTATATTCGGTCGCTTAAAAAATATGGCCGCATATTCCAAAAATAATATCCATACGATTTACAACAAACGAAATTTCACTGTACGCAATACCGATTAAGAGCGTCCGTATGGCGCGGCTTAAAACGTAATTCTAAGGAATCGTAAAAAACTCGCCGAGCGCTGTACATGTCGCTCCCTCAAAAAAATAACAGGCGTTCAAAAAAAAGAGCCGCTTATCTTACAAGCGGCCCTGTTACGATTTAACCGATTATATATTCCGGTTTCTTAGGCGAAGCGTTAATCTCCTCCATTTTCTTCTCATACCCTGCTCTTCCAAGCATTGCAAAAGTAGCTTTTTTACCCTCCTCAACGCCCGGCTGATTGAACG
>USBU01000250.1 GCA_900553005.1 uncultured Eubacteriales bacterium
TATTAAGTCGTCGGCAGCGTCAGGTGTGTATAAGAGACAGCGCATAATCCGTGTAAACGTCCGCACCCCATGCCTTGCCCAGATACTCCATTCTGCGCTTTACTCCCGTAAAAGACTCCAGTCCGGACGCTATCTCGCTTACCGAAAGCTGCATGGAAAGTCCTGCCGCCGCCGCGGCCGCCGCGTTATAAACGTTATGTCGGCCTTTCACCGCAAGCGTAATCCGGCCCAAGTTCATCCCGAAGGCGATTATGTTAAACGACCATCTGTTATCCTTGTCGGCGGCGGCCGCCGCGGCACGGAAATCGTTATGTTCTCCCAAGCCGAAACTTACCGCGCGCCTGTTTTTCATTATCGCCGACAGTCCCGCGTCGTCGCCGTTATAAAGCGTCGTTCCGCACCTGTCGGCAAACTGCCCGAACGCCGACAGCACATCGTCAAGCCCGCTGTAATAATCGGTATGATCGAGCTCCGCGTTAAGAATTATTCCGAGATCGGGCTTAAGCGATAAAAAGCTCCTTTTATATTCGCACGCTTCCGTAATAAAAAACTCGCTTTCCTCGCGCGCCGGCGGATTTTTCAGTTCGCCGCCTAAATGTACGGTAGGAAACCGCTCCCCAAAAACGCCGGCCAGCATACCCGTTACCGTGGTTTTGCCATGAGTGCCCGCAACAGCCAAAACGTTGCCGTAAGCGGACGAAAGCGCGCCCAGATAATCCGAACGGCTTACGCACGGAATATTTTTACGTCTGGCGGCGGCGAGTTCCGCGTTGTCGTCCTTTATCGCGGAAGTATATACGATCAGATCGCAGCCCTCAACATTGTCGGGCGAATGTCCGCCAAGACATAAATCCGACCCGCTGGTTTCATGTCCGAGCCGCTCGGTAAGTTCCTTAAGTCTTTTCATGCTGACGCCGCCGCAGCCGATAAAATGCACTCTCATACTGATTATAGTATGAACCGAACCGACCGACGGTTACATAAGCGCAAAAAAACAATACCCGCCGAAGATGCTGCACGCTCTAAATAACGGCGCTTTTCCGGTCGCATTATTTTATTGCGCCCGAGACGCTATAAAAAATTTCCCGACATCCCATCACGCGTTGCTATGCTTGGTTCCGATTATTGCGGACGGCTTAAAAAGACGAAAGCAAACTGCGACAGCCGTTATTTATCGCAAAAAGGATACCGATATGCGTCCTCAGCGGTAATTTTTCTCAAAACCCGACAGGGCGATCCCACCGCCACCACTCCCCCCGGTATCGACCTTGTGACCACGCTTCCCGCTCCGATAACGGCGCCGTCGCCTATAGTCACGCCTGCCAGCACAACCGAGCCCGCTCCTATCCACACGTTGTCACCCACCGTAACCGGCTTTGCGATTTCCAATCCCGCTTTGCGCTGTTCGGGATCAATGGCATGCTCGGCGGTGGTAATACAGCAGTTAGGTCCGATAAAAACATTGTTGCCCAACGTCACCTTCGCGCCGTCTGTAATCACAAGATTATGGTTGGAATAAAAATGGTCTCCAACTGATATGTTGTAGCCGTAATCGCACCAAAAAGGCGGAGTTATGATGACGTCCTCCCCCATACGGCCCAAAAGTTTTTCCAACAGCTTACGCTGTCTCCCGCGCGCATAAACGTCAAGACGATTAAATCTGCCGCACTTCTTCTTACAGCTGCGTATTTCTCTATCCAGTTCAGGATTATAGCACCCCTGAAACAAACAGTTTACGGGTACAGTCGGTTTGTTTTTCATGTGCACCGCCTTTATAAGATTTTATTCATTATAAAAACAGCCGGACAGAAAGTCAAGAAAATTAAAGTCTCAACAGCAAAGCGTCGCGCTTCGTATATCGCAATAGCAATAAGGCAAAATTAGAAATTCACGTTTTATATATAAAACTCAATTCGTTTCGGAAAAAAATATACCAAGTCTATCTGAGTTCAACACAGCCTTGCCTGGCGGAAAGTCAGAAAGATTAAACGCATATTATTACCCCACAGCCCCTTCACTCGACATTAATAAATAAAAATGGTATGCTTTATAAAAATGAACTTCCGGAGACGATAAAACTAGTAATATTTGATTATAATTAAACAAAATCAAATGCCACCTTATTCTACACAAGGAAATTCTTTTAAGTTTTGGCTCAGCTTCCAAATGATTGTATAGATTGCAACATGTTGTTGACTTGCCGACAAAAGGTCTGAGACTATACCGTTATCTCTGTCTCTTATACACATCTCCGAGCCCACGAGACGGAGCTACATCTCG
>USBU01000251.1 GCA_900553005.1 uncultured Eubacteriales bacterium
TCTACACCTATTAAGTCGTCGGCAGCGTCAGATGTGTATAAGAGACAGATAAAAAAACGCCCCCGTTTGCCTGAGCGTTTTTTAAGTGTTTTTAAGCGTTGACGACGGAATCCATAAAGTCCGCCGTGTCCTTATACACCTCATGTTTGTTGATTTCGTTGAGAATTTCGTGCCGGCCGCCATCGTACAGCTTTACGAGCGGCTTAAGCCCCAGCTTTACGTATCTTGCGGCAAGCTTTCTGACAAGCTTGCCTCTTCCTCCCACCATATCGTCGGAGCCGGAAACAATCATAAGCTTGAAATCCGGAGAAAGCGCTTTATTATCCGCTGCCGCAATGGTTTTCAGTCCTTTGAAAAACCAGTAATAAAATCCGTTGCTGCACGTAAACGCGCAAAGCGGGTCGGCGTTGTATCTGCCTACGGCCTCCGCGTCCCGGTTAAGCCAGCCACCCAGGCCCTCGCCGAATTTTTTATCATAGCTTTCAAACGTCATAGAAGCAAAAAGCCTGCCCTCTCGGTCGCGTTTCTTTTTCATTCGCCGCCCGGCAAGCGCGTATCCGAAATTAACCGCCGCGCCCTTCATAAGCGCGCTGCCGCAAAGCACGGCGCCCGCAAGCTTTTGCGGGGACAGAGAAAGATACCGCTGACTTAAAAAAGAGCCGTAACTGTGTCCGAAAAGTATGACCGGAAGCTTATACCTATCAATCAGCATATCGGTTATATCCTGCTCGTCCCGCACCGTCTTTTCAAAAAGGTCGCCCTCTCCCGCAAGCCCGAGAGCCCCCTCGTCCGTCAGCCCGTGCGCGCGGTGATCGTCGCCTGCGACGATATAGCCGCGGGAATTGAGATAACCGGCAAAATCGTCGTAACGCGCTATGTGCTCGGCCATTCCGTGCACAAGCTGAACTACCGCTTTGGGACCGGCAACGTCGTCCCATACGGCCAGCTTGATAATTTTACCGTCCGCAGCCGTAAAATCTTCTCTTTTCATTGTTACCTCCCCATAAGGCCGCCCGTTTTCACAGGGCTCGGCTTAAATTAAAACGAGCTTTGCTGCATATATTAGATATTATACAGGAGGAGAGAAAATAAGTCAATGAAAAAAATTATCCTTACGGGCGGAGGCACCGCCGGACACGTAATGCCCAATCTTGCGCTGAAACCTTACTTGCACGCATTTGACGAAATTCATTATATCGGCTCCGTTGGCGGCATGGAAGAGAGCATAATCAAATCCGCCGCTCCGGACATAATATACCATTCCATTCCCTGCGTAAAGCTTATACGCTCGCTTTCGCTTAAAAATCTTGCCGTCCCGTTCAGGCTGATTAAAAGCGTCAACGCCGCAAAAAAGCTGATAAAGGAAATAAATCCGGACGTAATTTTCTCCAAGGGCGGGTACGTAGGTCTGCCGGTATGTCGGGCCGCGGGAAAAACGCCCGTCGTCCTGCATGAAAGCGACTTAAGGCTTGGGCTTGCAAATAAACTGGCGCTTAAAAAATGCGACAAACTTCTGACCTCCTTCAAGACCGGAGACAACGACGGCCGCACCGTCTGGACAGGCGCGCCGCTGCGCCGGGAAATCTACGAAGGCGACAGGAACCGCGCGATGAAAGAATGCGGCCTTACGGCCGGACTGCCATATCTTCTGGTTACTGGCGGCTCGCTGGGCGCCAAAGCGATAAACGAAACGGTATATTCCTGTTTAAGCGAACTGACTCAACGCTTTAACGTGATTCATATCGCGGGCAGAAATAACGAGAACGGACTTAAAAACAAAAACTATTACCAGATCGGATTTACCGACCGAATGGCGGATTGGCTTGCGCTTTGCGACTACGCGCTGACCAGAGGCGGAGCGAATACGTTATTCGAGCTGGCTGCGCTTAAAAAGCCGGCTTTGGTAGTTCCGCTGCCAAAAACGGCGTCCCGCGGCGACCAGATAGACAACGCGGCCTACTTTAAAAAACTGGGCGCGGCCGAAGTTTTACCGCAGGAAAGTATGAACGGTAAAAGCCTGATCTCGGCGCTTGAAGAACTTAAATCACGTCGAAACAGCATCAAAAACGCGCTGCAAAACGCGCCGAATATAGACGGAACGGTTAAAATCGCAAAAATTCTGACAGATTACGTCGAAAAAAAGAATTAAACCGCGAGTTTTGCCTCGAGTCGCCCGGCCGGCGCGAATTATGATAAAATAATGCCGCGAGGTAAATACGGTATGAAGCCTGTCTCTTATACACATCTCCGAGCCCACGAGACGGAGCTACA
>USBU01000252.1 GCA_900553005.1 uncultured Eubacteriales bacterium
CTGTTGTCTTTTGCCGCCTGCGGTGGTAAAATAAATACGGATCAAAAAGTTTTTCGGAGGATTTATGAAATTACCTTTCAATGTGGATCTCAGCGATAAGGTTGCGGTTGTGACCGGCGGCGGCGGCGTGCTTATGTCCGCGTTCGGAGAGGCGCTTGCGGCGTGCGGAGCGCGCGTCGCGCTGCTTGACATAAACGAGGACGCCGTTAAAAAGATTGCCGACGGCATCGGTAAAAACGCTATGGCCGTAAAGACAAATTGTCTGGATAAGCAGGATATTCGGCGCGCTAAGGAAGAGATCAATAAAAAATGGGGCAAAGTCAATTTTCTTGTCAACGGCGCCGGCGGCAACAATCCCAAAGCGACCTGCGACAACGAGACCATGACGCCTGACCTTACCGGAGTAAAGGATTTTTTTGCGCTTGACGAAAGCGGGCTTAAATTTGTCTTCGATTTAAATATTACTTCCGCATTTTTAGTGACGCAGGTTTTTGCGGCGGATATGGTCGAAACGGGCGGTAATATAATAAACATTTCGTCGATGAACGCTTTTCGTCCCCTTACCAAAATACCCGCGTACAGCGCGGCAAAGGCGGGGATATCCAATTTTACGCAGTGGCTTGCGGTACATTTCGCGCCATGCAAAATCCGCTGCAACGCTATTGCGCCGGGATTTTTCGTGACAAATCAGAACAGGGCGCTACTGTTTAACGGCGACGGAACGCCCACGGCGCGCACCGGAAAAATTCTTGCCGCGACGCCTATGAAAAAGTTTGGCGAGGTAAGCGATCTGATTGGGACGCTTTTGTGGCTGTCAAGCGACGAGGCTTCCGGCTTTGTTACCGGCAGCGTTATCGCGGTGGACGGCGGTTTTGCCGCTTATTCGGGAGTATAAAGTGTTTTAAGGAGAAAGTTTATGACTGTTTTGGATAAAATTGCCGAAATTAAGGTTGTGCCCGTCGTAAAGCTGGACAGGGCGGAGGATACGGAAAACGTCATGGGCGCGCTCTGCCGCGGCGGAATTACTGCGGCGGAAATCACGTTCCGCACCGCCTGCGCGGCTGAGGCCATAGAGATCGCTTGTAAAAAATTTCCGGATATGCTCATAGGCGCCGGCACGGTCATCAATGCGGAGCAGGCGGAAAAGGCCGTTGCGGCGGGCGCAAAGTTCATCGTCGGGCCCGGTTGGTCCTCCGCGGTTGCGGATTATTGCGCCAAGGCCGGAGTTTTGTATCTTCCGGGCTGCGTTACTCCTACCGAGATAATTACCGCGCTTGAATACGGTATAAACGTGGTAAAGTTTTTTCCCGCTTCTGTTTACGGAGGCTTAAAAGCCATAAAAGCTTTGGCCGCACCGTTTGTTGGGGTTAAATTCGTTCCTACCGGCGGCGTCAACGCCGAAAACCTGGCCGAATATCTTGCCTGCGATAAGATCGTAGCCTGCGGCGGCAGCTGGATGGTGGATGGAAAGCTTATTGAAGGCGGACGTTTCGACGAGATAGAGCGCCTGTCCAGGGAAGCCTGCTCTGTTGCTGCTTCCGCGGCAAAATAAAATCCGTGCATTGAATTTTCGGTCAAACGTCGGCGTCTTGGCTTGAATTTTCGCCGTCAGCGTTTTAAAAACTAAAATATCGACAGCCGCGCGCGAAAAAATCGTTTGCGCGGTTTTTTTATTGGAAACGATTGTCTTGCGCGGAAAGATGTTGTATAATGTCCGTAACAAACGCATATTGCGCTTAATTTAACGGAGGAAATTGTATGGAAAAGTGGTCCGTGGAAAAAGCTGCGGAGTGGAGCGCGGCAAACGGTTGGCTCAGGGGTTTTAATTATCGTCCCGCAGACTGCCGTAACAGTGTGGAAATTTTTCAGGAGTACGGCTTCGAGCAGCATTTGCCGATTATGGAGGCGGAAATGCAGTTGGCGGAAAACGCCGGATTCAATACTCTGCGTCTGATAATGTCCTATGAGGTCTGGCGCGATCAGCACGACGGATATATGGAGCGTCTTGAAAAGCTGATAGCCGCGGCTTATAAGCATAAAATCCGACTTATGATTACGTTTGGCAACGATTGCTATCCGCCGCGCGAGCTGTATTCGCCCGTCGTTTACGGACCTCAGCCCTTGGATTTAGGTTATCACGGCGGAGTTAAAAATACGCCGCACAAGTCCTACGGCAGCATAGGCTTCAATCCCATAGCGGACGTCCCTGAAGCTGTCTCTTATACACATCTGACGCTGCCGACGACTTAATAGGTGTAGA
>USBU01000253.1 GCA_900553005.1 uncultured Eubacteriales bacterium
TCCGTCTCGTGGGCTCGGAGATGTGTATAAGAGACAGGTTTTTACCGCTTTTTAAATATATACTCAAAAATATTCAACATATTTATTGGTTACTCGAGAGTAAAGCCTGCGCTGAGCGAACAGTCGCTGTCCCCGCCTATAAAGACGGTAAAAGCGCCTTTTTCCGCCTTTTTTTCGAGATCCGCGTTATAAAATGCCAGCATATCCTCGGTTATATCAAAAGAAACCTCCTTTTCCTCGCCGGCGTCAAGAGTAATTTTACGGAAGCCCTTAAGCTCCTTGACCGGACGGACGACCGAGCCGACGTTGTCGCGGACGTAAAGCTGTACCGTTTCCGCCGCCGCAACCCGGCCGGAGTTGCGCACCTTGACCGAAGCGACTATTTTGCCGCCCGATACCAGCTTTTCAGCGCTGAGAGCAAGCCCCGAATATTCAAACGAGGCATAGCTGAGACCGAAACCGAAAGGATACAGCGGACGGTTAGGGCCGTCGATATAGCTTGAGGTATATGCAACGCGTACATTATCCTTAGACAGCGCGCGCGGACGCCCCGTGCTATAATGATTATAATATACGGGGCACTGACCTGTGCTTGCAGGAAAAGTCATCGGAAGCTTGCCGGAAGGAACGACCTTACCGAAAACGAGATTTGCCGCCGCCGAGCCGCCCTCAGTGCCCGGCTGCCACATTTCGAGAATGGCCGGCGCTGTATCGGCAAGCCGTTTAACGGCGAGCGGACGGCCTGAAAAGAGCAGCACGGCCGTATTTTTGTTTGCCTTAAGCACTGCGTCCAGCAGCTTGTACTGAATATCGGGCAGCTCCAGATTGAGCTTGCTGTTGCCCTCACCGCTGTCGCCCTGCGGCTCTCCCAAGGTAAGTATAACCGCGTCAGAGGCCGCTGCCAATCTTGCCGCCGCCCTTACGCCGCTGCAATCCGTAGCGTCCAGCGCGCCCGACACGCCCTTAGCGTATTTGACCGTAGCGTCCGGCAAAAGCTTTTTCACTCCGTCAAGAACGGTTACCGTGTCCTCCGCCCTGCCGTCGCAGCTCCAAAAACCTATAATATCGCCGGTATTGCCGAACGGCCCTATTACGGCTACCTTTTTGACGTCGGAGCTGAAGGGCAGTACGCCGTCGTTTTTCAAAAGCACGGCGGACTGCTCTGCCGCACGGCGCGCCGTATCTCGATGGGCGGCGCAAAGTTCAATTTCGGCAGCCCTTTCAGCGTCCGCCTCCCGATAGGGATTTTCAAACATGCCAAGCTCTTGCTTAAGCTTTAATAATCTCATTACTGCGCCGTCTATCTGCCGCATGGAAATTCTGCCCTCGTCGACAAGCTTTTCCATATTTTTAAGATAGGTAACGGACATCATTTCCACGTCGTTGCCGGCGTTCATGGCAAGATAAGCGGCCTGCTTGCCGTCCTCTGCCACGCCGTGCGTAAGCATTTCGCCAAAAGCGTTGTAATCGCTGATTACCACGCCGTCAAAGCCCCATTCCTTTCTTAAAATTCCGTCCACAAGTTTTTTGTTGGAAGAGGCGGGAACGCCGTCAAGAATATTGAAAGACGTCATTACCATTTTTACGCCGGCATCGACCGCCGCCTTATACGCCGGAAGATAATATTCTCTCAGCTGTCTTTCGCTCATATCGACGGTGTTATAATCGCGGCCGGCCTCCGCTCCGCCGTAAGCCGCGTAATGTTTTACGCATGCGGCGATTTTGCCGTTTTCCAGTCCGCCTTGAAAGCCCTCGACCTGCGCCTTGGCAAAGCGGCAGTTAAGATATGGATCCTCGCCGGTGGTTTCCATAACACGTCCCCAGCGCGCGTCGCGCACAAGGTCAACCATCGGGCCGAAAGTTACCTGCACCCCGCCGGCGGCAGCTTCTTTTGCAGCCATGGCGCAGCACTCGCGCATAAGATCCGGATCAAAGGACGCGCCTATTCCCAGCGGAATAGGGTAAATAGTACGGTAACCGTGCACTACGTCCATCATAAACAGCATGGGGACGCCGTTTTTATCGCCGGCAATATGCCTTTTCTGTATATCCTTCATTGTATCAGCGCCGCTGAAATTAAGCGTTGAGCCGATCCCCGTAAGATCGTCGGGCTTTAAACCGAGATCCGCCATCGGTCCTGTAGCTTCGGCTCCCGCGTCCTTTTTAAAAAACACCGCGTTAAGCTGCGTAAGCTGCATAAGTTTTTCCTTAAGACCTGTCTCTTATACAATCTGACGCTGCCGACGACTTAATAGGTGT
>USBU01000254.1 GCA_900553005.1 uncultured Eubacteriales bacterium
GACGACCTCGGTTTCGTAAAATACGGTTCTTTTAACTTTTATCGGGAGCAACGCGCTAAGCGCCGCCTCTGTGGTTTCGCTTTCGTAAAATGCAAACGGCGAAACGCTTTTACCGATTTTTAGTCCCATAAAACCGAGCGTAGTCACAGTCTTTTTATTCCCCGTGCGGCGGTAAGTATACGCTTCGGTGCTGACAACATACTTTTTGTTCTTTACAACCGTGCCGTAAACCGTACCGGAAGCGTTAACGTCGGTCAGCTTTTCGCCTTCCTGATTATACAGCGCGCCTTCAATCAGAAGATCGCCCTTTTTTACAATCTGACCGACCTCTACCCGCGAGGTGCCGCCGGAGCATATGACGCGAGTAACGCGCGCGTCGTAAAGACTGGCTATCGCCGCCCGTTTTTCCTCCTCGGCCGCAGAAGAATCACGCTCGACCACGTTTATGACAAGCGTGTTGCCCCTTATTTCCACGCCGGACTCCGCAACCCCGTCGTAAGCGTTGACAGTCCTGCGGATTTCTTCGCGGTCCAGCGCGCTTATACGGCTTCCGACGCCGATATCGTTTTCCTTGAGATAAGAAATAAGCTCCAGCCGGCCGATGCCGCTAAGGTCGTTAATTTCTATCCGCATAACGAAACCGCATAAAAAGAACGTAAGAGCCGCAAGCAACAGCGCCCCGACCGCAACACCCGCGCGTCTTGCGTTTGCATAAAGATAGGAAAATACGCCGTCGCGCGCTACGACTGAATAAGTATAGCACATACTTTCGCAAATTGCAAAAGTTTTTTCACTCTGTTTTTTTCTCACGCGCAAGCGCATTACTCTGCTGCCGCTGCGCTCTAAACCCAAAACCGAAATTTCCTCTTCTGCAAGCCGCGCAAGCAGTCTGACCTGATTGAATCCGATAATTTCAATCGTTACGCAATCGGTAAGCGAGGCTTTGAAGTAAACGGGTACGGACGCGCGCTTAACGGCTTTCACCCGTTTTTCACGCGGCTTAGCTTCCGGCTTACCGGCCGACAGGCCATTATTTTTTCGGCGAAACAGCATTTTGCCCGGTTATCCTCCCTTTTATAATTACCGACCCCTTTTCAAGCTCCGTAATTTCCAGATTTTCACCCACAATTTCCAGCAATGTATCGCCGGACGACAGCTCGATTTTGCCCTCGTCAAGGCTCAGCACTCTGCCGATGCCTTCCACGTAAATATACTCGCCTCCGAAATTGATTATATTATACCCGCCCGTAAACCTGCGGCCGATTTTATCTGAAATTTCTTTAAAAAAACTCATAAATCAAACCTCTGACTATATTTTATGCCGCAACGGCCGCTCATATGAAAAAACGTCCCTCCTTTTGAAAAGGAAGGACGAAAACAACGAAATGTAAGGCCGTCAGCCCGCGTCGCGGTGCTCGCGAGCGTAATAAAATATGTATTGCTGCGCAAACCCGGCGTTATCCCCGTAGCGCGAAAGAAAATACTCGCGTACTTTTTTAGGCGTGTCCAAAATTTCAGTGGCGTTGGCTTTAAATATCCAGGTATCGACGGGATAAGAACGTGTTATATGCAGGCCGAAAAGCACTATGCAATCGGCCACCTTAGGCCCGACGCCCTTAAGAGTCAGCAAAAGCTTATGAGCTTCCTCGTCGCCAAGGCCGGCGATTTCGGCTTGCACCTTAGGAAACGCACGCGCGCTGTCATAAATATATTCGGCCCGATAACCTAATCCTATGCGCTTAAGCTCGTCCACCGAAGCGCGTTTAAGCTCCTCCAGTGTGGGAAAGGCATAATATCCGCCCATATCCCTGCCATAAGCGGCGCAAAGCCGTTCAATTATTCCCTTTATCCGCGCGATATTGTTGTTTGCCGACACTATGAAGCTGAAAGTAGCTTCGTAAAAATCCTGACGAAGTATTCTTATGCCCTTACCGTAAGCCACCGCGGTCTTCAGCTCGTCAAAGGCGCCAAGCGAAGAAGTGATTTCAAGGTAATCGGCGTCCAAATCAAAATAGTTGCGAAAATATTGTTCGTCGTCGGTTTCAACGGCCACCCGGCCGCCGTCATAATAAAGACGGCAGATTTTATCAAGAGAATTGACCGTATAGCTGCCGTCGTCGTTTTTCCTGTATCGGAATACCTGACCGCACTCCAAAGTTGCGCGTATATCGAAAAATTCCGCATCCGCATAGAAAACGCCCATGAAAATATCTCCCCTAAAACGTAAAATAAAACGCCTGTCTCTTATACAC
>USBU01000255.1 GCA_900553005.1 uncultured Eubacteriales bacterium
GTAGCTCCGTCTCGTGGGCTCGGAGATGTGTATAAGAGACAGGTGCAGGAGCTTACGGGGAGAAGCGTCATGCGTTCTCCGTTCGGGGACGAGGATTTTTCGGATAACGCGGCGGAATTAAAATAGCACGTTTTAATAAAGCGCATTATGCGGCTTAAATCGCAAGTAAAAAACGGCGGACTTTTTCGTACCGTCGTTTTTTTAATAAAAAATCATAGTAATATTGCGTCCGGAGAGAGGATCGGCGGCGCGGATTTTTTTTAATCTGTCGGGATATCGCAGGCCTGCTTTTTATTTAAAAGCTCTTTTTCCTGCTTTTTAAGTTTTTTGAAGAATACGACGGACAGAGTTACTGCTATCGCGGCGGCAATTACGTCCGCAATCGGAGCCGCGTAAAGCACGCCGTCGATTCCCATAAACTCAGGCAGTATAAAGGCCAGTGGTACAAAGCATAAAAGATCGCGTATCAGCGAGGATGCTGCGGCCTTTACGGGTTGGCCTACAGCCTGGAAGAATATCGAGGTCATTTTGACAAAGCACGTCAGCGTTACCATGGAAAGAAATATACGGAAGGTTTTTTCGGCAAACTCAAAATAAAGCTCGTCTCCGGCGCCGAATACGCTTATTACGGCCCGCGGAAAAATCTCGACGACCAGCGTTGAAACTATGCCTACCGTAAGCGTCGCTGTCAGAATTTTTTTATAGGCTTCCTTTACGCGTCCGTATTTGGCCGCGCCGTAATTAAAGCCCAATATCGGCTGTCCGCCAAGCACTATGCCAACGACGATATTTATTATTATGGTAAAAACTTTGGTTTCGATGCTGATAACGGAAATCGGTATATCCGGTCCGTAAATCGACTGTCTGCCGTAAAAGGCCAGCAGGATGTTGCACGCAAGAGCTATGACGACAATGGCAGTCTGAGTTATAAACGTTGAGGAGCCCAGCTTGACGGCGTTTAAAAGGATTTTGAAATCGGGCAGAAAGCTTTTCAGCTTAAGCCTGAACGTTTTTGAGCGGAAGAAATATACCGCGCACAATATGAAAGAAACCGTCTGGCCTATTACCGTAGCCCAGGCTGCGCCTTCGATGCCCCATTTGAGCGCAAAAATGAAGATAGGATCAAGTATTATGTTGACGACGGCGCCGGCCGACGTAGCCGCCATGCTGTAAGCGGGGCTTCCGTCCGCTCTGATTACCGAGCTTAGCATGTTTGTCAGCATATACGCCGGAAAAAAGTACAGCAAAATGACCATGTAATCGGCGGCCATGCCCATAGTTTGCTCCGACGCGCCGAGAATTGTAAGCACGGGCGTTTTGAAAATTCCGAACAATACGGCAAGCGCCGCGCTGATCGCCAGGGTAACTGTCACCGCTCCGCCCACGCATTTGTGCGCGGACGAGCTGTCGCGTCTTCCCTGGCACAGGCTTATATACGCGGCCGTTCCGTCGCCGAAGCACCACGCAAACGCCTGAGTGACAATCAGCACGGGAAAAACCACGCCCGTCGCCGCGTTTCCCAGATATCCAAGCTCGCTGTTGCCGATAAATATCTGGTCAACCAGATTGTATAGCGCGCTAATCAGCAGCGACACTATACAGGGGACGGAAAATTTGAAAAGCAGGCGAGAGATTTTTCCCTCGCCCAGATATGTATTGTCTGTAATAACGTTGTCCATGATCTTGTTTTCCTCTGATATTATGGGATCCGGAGTCTTTATCGGAGAAAAGCTGCCTTGAAAACTGCTTCGGCACAAAAAAACAGCGTGTAATCGTCGAGATTATACGCTGCTTCAGCTGGCCGACGCTTATATTGTAGCGGAATCGTTATCGGTTTGTCAAGCAAAATTTAAATTTTAAGCCGTGCCAGCCAGATGTCCGTTCCGCCGAAATTTCCTCCGACGTCCGCCGAAGTCTGTGACGATTCGGCAAGAACATATACGTTGTTTCCGCTTTTTATAAGTTTTGCTCCGCTCTCGTTCTGAGAGCCCAGTTTGAGATAGCAGGTCTCCGCGCTGCCTATTACGGTTATCGCGCTTCCGTCGTGTCCGGCGAACAGAGCGTAACCTCTTCCGGAGAGACAGTCGGTTACGCTTTTAAGTCCGTCGAATTGAGTAAGAGTGCGTTTAGCGGTAAAATCGGCGTTATACGCTACGGTTTCCTGAGCGTTTTCGCCGTAAAATCCCGCGTAATACAGTCCGTCCTGTCTCTTATACACATCTCCGAGCCCACGAGACGGAGCTACATCTC
>USBU01000256.1 GCA_900553005.1 uncultured Eubacteriales bacterium
ATGTTATAATTTATAAAAACCAATGCGGAGATTTATATGTACGGCACTGAAGTTGAAAAAAGCGTTTTGGATTATCTCGGTAGAAAAACCGACGGAGACAAGCTGGTTTTAGGGAAGGGCGTTCTGGCCGGACTTAACGACAGACTATCCGCGTTTGTGCCGGAAAAAGGAAAGGTGCTTTGCGTGCTTGACGGGCGCTTTGCGGCCGCCGAAACCGTTTATGGGATAGTGACCAGGAAATTCAGGGCGGAGCGATCGCCGGAGGGACTTTGCGCTTCCAGAAAATACGCGCAGGGGATAAAGGTAAGCGAGGACGTCAAGGCGGTGGTGTGCGCCGGCGGAGGCGGCGCGGCCGATGTTGCAAAATATGTGGCCGCGCGAAAAGGACTGCCTGCGGTCGTCGTTGCCTTATCTCAAGCGACGGCGGGCTACATGTCTCCTTCATCCATGCTGGAAGCGGACGGCGGTTATACAGAAGTATATAAGACCGGATCGCCCGCGCTTACGGTTATGGATACCGCGTTACTTAAAAACGACGACGAGCTGAACGCGGCCGGCTTCGGTGAAATTTGTTCGCGTCTTGCGTCGCTTTTCGATTGGGAGCTGAGTCATATTCTGTGCGGAGAGGATTATTCCGCAGATGTGGCGGCGGACGCCGTAAAGCTGATAAAGTATGTGCTTACCGAGGCCGAGCATGACGCGCTTAATGCCGAAAAAACAGGTATATGCGCCGCGCTGATGTCGGCTGTAACCGAGCGATGCAAAAGTTCGCGTATGATGTGCGGGGGCGAAGCTCAGATGGCTCATGCATTTAAATTGCTCAAGCGTAAATCGGGAGGAAAAGTCAGGCTTCAGGGAGAAAACGAGATGATTTTTTCCGTTGTGACTATGCGCGCGTATGTTGCCGCACTGTCGCTTATCGGCGCGCCCGTGTCGGCGCCGGACAATAACGTCAGGCTGGAAAGAATGGTTCGCGCGCTTGGCATGAGTCCTTTTCGCGCGGCGGACAAGCTTACTGCCGGAATGCCGCCTGCCGAGCTTAACAGATATATTCATATTCTGCGCGAATATCGCGCCGAGCTTATGTTCAAGGCCGAAATTTACGAAAAAACTCTTTCGTTTGCGCTTAAGCGCTTTAAAAGACTTTACAAAGACAAGGGTTATTCATATAATAATTATTTGGACGCCGATTCGCTCAAGCTGTGCTTTGCGCTTGCTCCCGAAATGAGGGAAAAGTTTACTTTTTTTACGCTTCTGAAGCAGACCGGTATGCTTGAGGGATTTTTATAAAACTTCTTAAGTGAGCGCGGCGTCATATTTTTTTTCGGCTGCAGGGCCGCGGGAGATTGTATGAACGAAAAACTTAAAGACGTAAAGTGTTTTTTGCTGGATATGGACGGCACGGTTTATCTCGGAGATAACGTTATTGATGGAGCGACGGACGCCGTGCGCAGGATGTTTGCGCACAGCCGAGCGATGTTTTTGACAAACAACAGCTCCGCCGCCCGTGCCGATTATGCCGTTAAGCTTAGCAAAATGGGCTTTCCGGTCGGCGAGTCCGATATTTTTACTTCCGGAAATGCAACCGTGGAATATCTTAACACTTTTTACTCCGGTAAGAGGATTTTTTTATTCGGAAACGATAAGCTCCGCCGAGAGTTTATCGACGGAGGAATCACTCCTGTCGAGCAAAATCCCGATCTTATCGTAATAGGTTTCGACACGACGTTTACCTACGATCGACTGACCGAAACCTGCAATTTTATACGGGCGGGAGTGCCGTACATAGCTACTCATGCAGATATAAACTGTCCGACCGCCGCCGGTTACAAGCCCGACGTGGGCTCGTTTATAGCGTTGATTGAAAAATCGACGGGCGTAAGCCCTTTACTTGTCTGCGGAAAGCCCAATAAGCCGATCGGCGCCAGTATCGAGCGTATTCTGGGGCTTAAGCCGTATGAAATAGCGATGGTTGGCGACAGATTGGCAACGGACATGCAATTTGCGATAAATAACGGATTCGTATCGATACTGGTGCTTACAGGAGAGGCGACTTTGGACGACCTTAAGGCCACCGGTCAGAAAATAGACGTAATTCTTCCCAGTATTGCCGATTGGGATAAATGAAGCGGACGTATTTATAAGCGATTTCCCGGCGCCGTGCAGCCGATTTGATTTTGCCGGCAAGCCGGGCGAATGAGTATTGAAAACGTCGCTGTCTCTTATACACATCTCCGAGCCC
>USBU01000257.1 GCA_900553005.1 uncultured Eubacteriales bacterium
CCGTCTCGTGGGCTCGGAGATGTGTATAAGAGACAGAAGCAATACAGATAACAAAATCCATATAATCACCGCCACTACGCAAAAAGCAGTTAAGCCATACCATGTAGAAAAAATTTTTTCAAAAAATTCACCCATCAGCTAAAACACTTCCCTATAGCGGTTATTACACGATCCTGTTCTTCGTAAGTCATTTTTATATCAGACGGCAAACATAATCCGCGTGAAAAGATCTCTTCATCTACCGGTCTTTTCTCCACATAAATAAAATCGTTGTTTTTGAAAACAGGCTGCATATGCATAGGTTTCCAAATAGGGCGAGTTTCTATATCTTCGGCATTGAGTTTTTCCAAAATATCAATAGGACTAATCTTTACGGAGCTATCCAAAATCATACACGACAGCCAAAAATTAGGCCGAGTATATTTAAGATACGGATTCATGCTTAAAGGCAAATTCTTTAGTCCGAGAAGATATCTATTATATATTCCTGTTTTTAACTCTCTGTGCTCTTCCAAATGCTTAAGCTGCCCGCGTCCTATTCCGGCAACTACGTTAGACATTCTGTAATTATAACCTATCTCCTCATGCTGATACCAATAAGCTTTTTCTCGCGCCTGAGTGGCCCAAAAAAAAGCCTTATCGCGAGAAGCCGTATCCTCTGTAATAAGCATGCCTCCGCCGGACGTCGTAATAATTTTATTGCCATTAAAACTAAGAGCCGAATATTTGCCGAACGTACCGCATTTTTGTCCCTTGTAAGTTGAAGATAATGCTTCGGCAGCATCTTCTATCAAAACAGCGTCATGCCGGCGGCAAATTTCCATAATCTCATCCATTTTAGACGGAGTTCCGTAAAGATGTGCCAACATGACAACCTTAGCCTGAGGATATTTTTTAAAAGCTTTTTCTAAAGACTCGGGACACATATTCCAAGAATCTCGCTCTGCATCGACAAAAACCTGTACTCCTCCCTCATAAGAAATCGGGTTTACCGTTGCCGCAAACGTCATATCCGAACATAAAACTATGTCGCCTCGTCTGACACCGGCAAGTTTTACAGCCAAATGTAATGCTGCCGTGCCTGAACACAATGACAAAGCACGATAATTCAAATCGGTGCCGCGACATAGATATTCTTCGGTTTCCGCTTCAAACGAATCACAATTAAACCCTAAAGGTGCTATCCAGTTTTTATCGAAAGCTTCTTTTACATAAGTCAATTCGTCGCCGTGCATCGTAGGCGTAGACAGCGCTATTTTTTTCATAAATTTCGTCTTACTCCCATAACGATTATCTCAGGTTTATTTAAATTACATCATGTTATATAATTATATCATACATAAACGTCAAACGCAAGCGGCTGAGATATATTACTGCCGCGAAAACGGCCGCACGTAATTTACGTTAACGCACATGAATCAGGCGAACGCTTTTACATTAAAAACTTTTCGTAACGCAATTAAATTGAAGATATCGGCAAACACAACATACGCACACAAAAGCGCCTTTTTTGTCAGAAAAAGGCGCCGAAAATATAAAATCAGTTAATTTCTCTTCGCGACTCAAGCGCTCGTGAAAGAGTAACCTCGTCGGCATACTCTATCTCGCTTCCCATACTGATCCCCTGCGCTATCCGCGTGACCTTAATCCCCAAGGGTTTCAGCAGCCTTGCGATATAAATCGCGGTAGCCTCGCCCTCCACATCGGGATTGGTAGCCATGATAACTTCGCTTACTCCGTCAAGCCGCGCAAGCAGCTCCTTTATCCTGAGATCGTCCGGCCCTTTTCCGTCAAGCGGATTAAGAGTACCGCCGAGCACGTGATAGACGAAAGTCCTGCCGGCAACCCGCTCCAGCGACAGAATATCCTTAGGTTCTGAAACCACGCAAATGACGCTGTGATCACGCGTGCGACAGATATCGCATACGTCGTCCTCGGTAAAATTGCCACATTGACGGCAGAATTTAATGCGATCTTTTACCTCGGCAATAGCCGAAGCAAACCGCTCCGCATCCTCCTTTTCCATGGCGATAACCGCGTAAGCATAACGCTGCGCGGTCTTTTGTCCGACTCCGGGAAGAGAGGAGAAACTGTTTATAAGCTTTTGAATGGACTCGGGCTGTCTCATTGCCGGAAACCGCTTTTAAAGTAATCCGCCGACGCCGGACGGCATAAGACGAGCGCTGAGCGCGTCAGCCTCCTCGGAAGCCGCGTTTACGGCGGCAACCTGTCTCTTATACA
>USBU01000258.1 GCA_900553005.1 uncultured Eubacteriales bacterium
GAGATGTAGCTCCGTCTCGTGGGCTCGGAGATGTGTATAAGAGACAGGCATAAGGTTGGGTGTATGCGGCGAAATAGTACGGGACGGCGGCGACGTTAAGACAATAAAAAATTTTACGTCCATAAATATACGTATTCCGCATGAAGTGCCGGGCTGCTCTCTGACTGCCTGCTCGTTTATTAACGATACCAGGTTAAGAAGCGCGCTTATAGCCGCGCCTCCGGGGGCGGGAAAGACTACGGTACTGAGGGATTTGTGTAAAAATTTATGCCGCGAAGGTATTAAAAATCTTTTGCTGGTCGACGAGCGCTGCGAAATCGCTGCGGTTTATGACGGCCGACCGCAGCTCGACGTGGGTAAAAATACCGATATTATCAGTAACTGTTCAAAAGCTTATGCGTTTTCATACGGAATTCGCAGTATGAGGCCGGATCTTATAGTTACGGACGAGCTGATGGGAGAAGAAGATTTCGGGGCGGTTGCCGGAGCGGTTGCCGGCGGAGTATCGGTAATAGCGACTATTCATGCTTCTACGCCCGACGAGCTGTTTGCAAGAGTCGGATTTAAAGAAATTTTCGCAAAAAAGATATTTTCTCGCTATGTTTTTTTATCGGAGCGCAAGGGGCCGGGAACATACGAAAATATTTACGACGCAGATATGAAATGCATATATTTTGCAGCTTAATACCATGACGCTTAAGCTTACGTTGCTTTTTATGATGACTGTTACCGGAACGCTGATCGGAGTCGGACTGTCAAAAAGACTTACAGGGCGCAGGCGTTATTTCGAGGAGCTGATTTCGTTGATAAACACGCTTATCAGCGATTTCAAATTCAAACAAAGCTCAGTAGGCATACTGTTGTCAAATTTTAAGGCTGCGGCCGTAAAGCCTGCCGTGGACGAATTTATCGCATATGCGTCAGGCGACGTTAAGGAGCTGAGGCTGCCTCGGCAAGAATTGACCGAACGCGAATATAATTTCGTTACAGAATTGTTTTCCGCTTTAGGAACTTATGATTTAGATACTCAAGTGTTTGTTTTGGATAATTATAAGCTGAAAGCGGAGGAGTTTTATGCGACGGCAAAAGAGCAGGAGTGTCGATACGGAAGGACTTACGTAAAGCTGGGTTTTCTTTTCGGACTTGCGGCCGGAATAATATTATTATAAGGAGCGGTCAAATGGACATAGGAATAATTTTCAGAATAGCCGCCGTAGGAATATTGACAGCCGTAGTCAATCAGGTGCTGAAAAAAGCCGACAAGGACGAAATTGCCACATTGACGACGCTCGCGGGCCTGGTAATAGTTTTGCTTATGGTTATCGATATGATAGCGCAGCTTTTCGATACTCTGAAAATGCTGTTTACGCTTTATTAGATATGGAGATTTTCAGGATTGCGGCGGTGGGTATAATTACGGCGCTTTGCGTGCTTATACTGCGCGACAGCAGAAGCGATATAGCTCTGTTGATAGGTATTACCGGCGGAATAATCATACTGCTTTCTCTGATAGATTATTTTACCGAGATTTTCGCTTTTTTCAACGAGCTAATCAATAAGGCCGGCATAGACGGCAGCGTAATAAAAGTGCTTATAAAGATAGTCGGCATCGGTTACGTCGCAGATTTCTCCGCGGGACTTGCGGAGGAAAGCGGAAGCAAGGCTTTGGGAGAAAAAATCATACTTGGAGGAAAGGTAATAATTTTCATAGTATCGATTCCGATAATCAGACTGCTGTTTGAAATTATTTCCTCAATGCTGTAATGAAGCGACGACTTGCTTTAATATTTATCCTGGCTTTGCTGGCCGCCGGTATTACGGGAGGTTTTGCCTTCGGTAACGTTTATGCCGAGGAAAGCGTCGGCAGCGAATCGGAGAAGCTGACGCCCGAGGAGCTTTTGGAACAAACCGATATAAGCGGGCTCAGCGATTATTTCGAAACGCTTAACGGGGATCAGCGCGCAGTGTTCGGGACAAGCCTGTACGAATATTTGGAAAAGATTGTAAGCGGAGAGTTTGAGTTCGGGTATTCGTCTTTTTTTACTTATATGATGGGCGCTTTGGGACTGTCAATAGTTAAAATACTGCCCATGCTTCTTTCCATAATAGCGGTTGCGGTACTTATAAGCTTTATAGGCGGCATGAAGGGCAGCTTTGCGTCTCAGTCGGTGGACAATATAGTAACTGTCTCTTATACACATCTGACGCTGCCGACGACTTAATAGGTGTAG
>USBU01000259.1 GCA_900553005.1 uncultured Eubacteriales bacterium
ATCTACACCTATTAAGTCGTCGGCAGCGTCAGATGTGTATAAGAGACAGATTATAGACAACGGCCCCGCCAAACAGCTTGTAGAGCAGAATAAGGGCATAAAGATGATAGATATCGCGCTTTCCACTGAGAAATATGCGTTCGGAGTGGATAAAAATCAGCCCGAACTTCTTGCTTCAGTCAATTCTTTTATTGCGGAGATAAAGGGCAACGGGGTTTTGGATGCTTTGTTTGCAAAATACGACGCGCTCGAGTATGACGACGAGGGCAACGTTGTAGGCGGCGACGACGCTATCGAGGGAGTTACGAGCGCGGCGAAGAATACGGGCAACGCCGCCGGACAGCTTGTTGTTTCCACAAACGCTTCTTTTGCGCCTTACGAGTATAAAAAAGGCGATAAGTTTGCGGGCATCGATATGGAGATTGCCAAGATGATCGCAGATAAGCTTGGACTGGAGCTTGTAATAGAGGATATGGACTTTGACGCGGTCGTTACATCCGTAGGTAAAAACGGTGTGGACATTGCGATGGCGGGACTTACGGTTACCGCTACGCGTCAGCAGGTCGTAAACTTTTCCGACGCTTATTACGAGGGCGCTTATCAGGTGATTTTGGTAAAAGAAGATAACACGGAATTCGACGCCTGCAAAACCAAAGAGGACGTCGAGGCTATCTTAAAGAAGAAGTAATAATGGCTAGAAACTGGAATTTATTTTACAGACAATTTATTACCTACGGCGGGTATAAAACGGTTCTCAACGGTCTTTTGGCGACCGTTGAGATTGCCGTTTTCGGTCTTATTATCGGTATTGTCATAGGCACGCTTATCGCGCTTGTAAAGGTCATGCCGAAATATAAGGTTATGCCGCGTGTGCTAAGCAGAATCTGCGACGTTTACGTAGGTTTTTTCCGCGGAACGCCAATGGTCGTTCAGCTGTTGATAGGATATTTCGTACTGCTGCCTGCGCTCGGCGTTTCGGCAGACGGCGTGACTGTGGCTATAGTAGTATTCGGACTCAACAGCGGCGCCTATGTTTCGGAAATTATGCGTTCGGGTATTCAGTCGGTGGATTCGGGACAGCTGGAGGCAGGCCGCGCGCTTGGGCTCACCTTCTGGAAGTCAATGTTTAAAGTCGTGATTCCGCAGTCGATAAAGAATATTCTGCCTACGCTGGGAAACGAATTTATCGTGCTTATCAAGGAGACGTCGGTGGTAAGCTTTATTGCCGTCACGGATCTTACCAAGGCTTTCAGGGCAATCGGCGACGCAAATTACGAGTATATTATACCGTACCTAATGCTTGCGGCCGTTTATCTGGTGCTGGTCATGATCATTACTCTCGGCATACGTATTATGGAAAGGAGGTTGAAACGAAGTGACGGAAGAAGATAAAATCAGTTTGCCTCCGGCGGACGACGTGCTGATATCGGTAAGAGGACTTAAAAAAAACTTCGGCGACAACAAGGTGCTTAAGGGCGTTAATCTGGATATCAAAGAGGGTGAAAAGATAGCCGTCATCGGACCTTCGGGCTGCGGCAAATCCACGTTTTTGCGCTGCATAAATTGTATGGAGGATCCCACTTCCGGCTCGGTTTTTTTCGAGGGAGAGGATCTTGCCGATATGAAAGTGGATATAAACGTTCATAGACAGAAGATCGGCATGGTGTTTCAGCAGTTCAATCTTTTCAATAATCTTACTGTATTGGATAATATTACGCTGGCGCCGGTCATTATAGCAAAAAAGAAGAACCGCAAAATTAAAACCGAAAACTTTTTTAATTCGGCGGCAAATTTTTTCGGCGTGTTATTCGGCTCGATCGGCGGATTTTTCTCAAAAATCGGCAACTGCATCGCAAATCTGTTTCGTTCAGCAGATAAAAAGGTTATTTTTGAGAAAAAAGTTTTCAGCAAAAAACCTGTGAAGCCCGTTAAAAAGATTTCGGAAATAAGGGAAGCGGCCGAGCGGCGCGCGCACGAGCTTTTAAAGCGCATAGGACTTGACGATAAAGCGGATGCATATCCCGCGACGCTCTCCGGCGGACAAAAGCAGCGTATTGCAATTGTCCGCGCGCTTGCAATGGAGCCGAAAGTCATGCTGTTTGACGAGCCCACAAGCGCTCTCGATCCGGAAATGGTAGGGGAAGTTTTGGATCTGATGAAAAAGCTTGCCGACGACGGCATGACCATGGTGATAGTAACGCACGAGATGGGAT
>USBU01000260.1 GCA_900553005.1 uncultured Eubacteriales bacterium
CGAGATGTAGCTCCGTCTCGTGGGCTCGGAGATGTGTATAAGAGACAGCTGATATTCCTCTACCGAACGAAAATAATAATGGATTCCGTCAACCTCTCCCTTTCTCGGCGCGCGCGTCGTGACCGAAACGGAGCGCTTGATTTCCGGCCGACGGATGAGCACCTCGTTATATACCGTGCCCTTGCCGGCTCCGCTCGGGCCGGAAATTACTATCAGCAAGCCTTTTTTCATCTGAAACCTCCAGCGGTTATTCTACGTTTCTTATTTGTTCCTTAATCTTTTCCAGCTCGTTTTTCATATATATCACTAGATTCGTCAACTGCGTATCGTTGGATTTAGAACCCATTGTATTTATTTCCCGTCCTATTTCCTGAGACAGAAAATCAAGATTTCTGCCCTGAGGACCGGCTGAATCAAGAGCGTTTTCAAACTGGCCGATATGCGAATGAAGACGAGATATTTCCTCGTTTATGTCCGCTTTATCCGCAAAAAACGCCACTTCGTTCAGAAGTCTGCTCTCATCGACCGCAACGCCGTCCAAAAGTTCGGTCACCCTGGCCTTAAGCTTAGCCGAATAATCGGAAACAACCTCGGGTGCGCGCTTTTCCGCCTTTTCCAAAGCGGACGAGATATTGGAGATCAGGCGTTTTAAATCCTCGGCCACGCTCTTTCCTTCAACCGAACGCATACGGTCAAGCAGGGCGGCCGCGCCGTCAACGCACTTTTCCACAAGAGCTTTTAAAAGCTGATCGTCCTCCGCGGCAGCCTCGAGCTTTACGATTTCAGGCGTCCGCAGCAAATCCGAAACGCGGAAGTCGTTTTCCAGGCCGTATTTTTCGTTCATTTCCTTGGCTGCATCGACGTAAGCTTCGCACAACACGCCGTCAATTATAAGGCGCTTGCCCTTTGGCGAATTATTTTCGTAATTGAAATATACGTCCACCGAACCGCGGTGGAGATATTTCTTTATCGTTCGCTTTACGGTATCCTCGACCGCCGAAAGCGCCTTGGGTATCCGGCAGTTGATTTCAAGATACCTGTTGTTGACCGATTTTACTTCAACCGTAAGCTGCCTGTCCTGTTCGGATACGACAAACTTGCCGTATCCCGTCATGCTCTTCATTTGTTCTCTCCTGAAAATTTATATAGCTCGTCCGGAAGCACGTCTATATTCTCCCGGACGCCTCCGCGTCTGTTAAGCGTGACTGAGCCCGCGACTACGCTTCCTATCCTGGTAAATGCGATGCCCTTATCCTTAAGCGCCCTTACGGCTACGTCGGCGCTGCCGCGCACAGCCGCAAGCATACTGCCGCTGGAAATCAGCCTTAACGGATCCACGCCGGCGTCACGGCACAGCCGCAGCGTCAGCTTGTCGATCGGCATCAGCTCCTCGTAAAGCTCCGCGCCAAGACCGGCCGCCAGACATACCTCTTTGACCGCGCCGAGTATTCCGCCCTCGGTAACGTCATGCATCATCGTGACGCACGAAAGTCCCGAAAGCGCCAGCGACTCGGCCGTCACGTCCAGCGAGGCGTTGAAGCTTTCCAGCTTTTCGCGCTCGCTTACCGTAAGCTCCGGCTTTACAATATCCGCCAAAATACAGGTCCCCTCCAGTCCAAGCTGCTTTGTCACAAAAAGCTCGTCGCCCGCGGCCAGTCCTGATTTTCTGATAAGTCTTTTTACCTTGCCGAGAGCCGTACCCGATACTACGGGCCGGACCACGCAATCCGAAAATTCGGTGTGCCCGCCTACAATATCTACGTTCAGCTGCTTGGCGCGCGCCTCTGCTCCGCGCATTATCACGCCCACGTCTTCTGCGCCGCATTCAGGCGGCATAATCAGCGTAAGCGTGACCGCTACCGGTATCCCGCCGTTTGCCGCCACATCGTTGCAGCAAACGCTGACGCACAAAGCGCCGATTTTTTCAAGCTCTACAACGGCAGTAATCGGGTCAGAGGAAACAAGAACGGTATCGTCGAAGTCAATAGCCGCGCAGTCCTCTCCCAATGCCGCCGACATCAAGACCTCCGGCCGACGTCGCCCGATCAAATCCATGACGTTGCGCTGCAATTCATCTGTTGTGAGCTTACCGAGTTTCATATTTTATATTATAACATTGCAGAGCGGAAAATTCAACTATTTATCATGCTTAAAAGCTCATTCTCAGAGATAATTTTTACGCCTGTCTCTTATACACATCTCCGAGCC
>USBU01000261.1 GCA_900553005.1 uncultured Eubacteriales bacterium
GAGATGTAGCTCCGTCTCGTGGGCTCGGAGATGTGTATAAGAGACAGGTTTACTAATATTGCAAAGGTAATCGAAAAGGATCCGCAGGCGCTTAATCATGCCGCGCGTGTGGTAATTATGGGCGGAGCGTTTTATAATACTTATCCTGAGTGGAACGTTTTTTGTGACGTAGAGGCTGCTGATTTACTGTTCAGCGGAGCGGTGAAAAATCTTGAATGCGTAGGCCTGGATGTTACGTGGAAAACACAGCTCAGACCAGAAGAAGCCGAAATCGCTCGTAATTACAGCGGAAAAGAATACGGCGAATACGCTTCCCGATTGGTACGTATTTGGATGGAGCGCAACAACGGAGCTATGCCGACTCTTCATGATCCGCTGGCGCTTTTCTATTGTATTTGTCCCGATATACTGGAAATGGAGGATATGCAGGTTAAGGTAGCGACTTCGGGAGAGGCGCGCGCCGTCAATCTTAATGTCAGCAAATGGAGCACGCACTGTAAAAAAGATTTTGCTTTTGCGGACGTTAAAGTGGCAAAAGCTCTTGATCGCGACAGATTTCTCAGGGAGTTTTTAAAACGCGTATTCGATTACGGAAAAAACTGAAAATGCGTTTTGAGATTTTGTCGGAAAAAACAACAGGTCTTAATCGTCAGGCGGCGGATCTGATTAGCCGGGCGTTCGCATGTTATACCGATTGCGCTGACGAGGAAATAGCCGAGTGCTTAGAATCGGATAAAATAGCCTTGGCCGCTTTGGCGGATGACGCGGTGATAGGCTTTGCCGGCGCTGTTGCTAGGTACGGCTGTACGGCATGGGAGCTTCATCCTCTTGCGGTTCGGGAGGATTTTCGCGGCCGGGGAGTGGGCAGCGCGATTCTGCGCGAGCTGGAAAATCTGTTGCGCAAAAAAGGCTGTATTACTTTGTTTCTCGGCTGCGACGACGAGGACGGCAGAACAACGCTGTCCGATACGGATTTATTTGACGATACTTTCGTTAAAATCGACGGCATACGAAACAAGGGAAAACATCCGTTTGAGTTTTACGAAAAAAACGGTTTTAAAATAGTCGGCGTGATCCCGGACGCTAACGGAAAGGGCAAGCCGGATATAATAATGGCCAAAAGCCTTCTGCAGGAAAATGCAGATTGTCGTAACAGGAGTTTGTAAATACTGATTTTTTGGATTAAAAAACCGTCGGGATAACCGACGGTTTTTGTGTTTCTAATTATATGCTTACGCTTTGTTGTTGCAGCCCAATACGTTTACAAGCTTATGTTTGACGCACTGCTTAATAAGCTCTCTTGCCGGAGCAAGATACTGTCTGGGATCGAAATGAGCGGGATTCTCGGCAAAATGCTTTCTGATGGCGGCAGTGAAGGCGAGGCGCAGGTCTGAGTCGATGTTTATTTTGCAGACGGCCATGGTAGCGGCCTTTCTCAGCATATCCTCGGGTACTCCTTTTGCCCCCGGCATAGTTCCGCCGAATTGATTGATCATATCCACGTATTCGGGAATGACGGACGAAGCTCCGTGCAGCACAATGGGGAACTTGGGCAGTCTTTTACCGACTTCTTCGAGAATGTCGAATCTCAGGCGAGCTTCGCCCTTGAATTTAAATGCTCCGTGCGAGGTGCCGATAGCAATGGCTAAGGAATCGACGCCGGTTTTGGTTACGAATTCCTCAACCTGATCGGGATCCGTATAGCAGGCATTTTCGTCGGAAACGTTTACATCGTCCTCGATGCCGGCAAGACGGCCGAGCTCTGCCTCGACGACAACGCCGTGGTCATGCGCGTATTTGACTACCTCGGATGTGATTTTGATATTCTCTCCGAAGGAGTGGTGCGACGCGTCGATCATTACTGAGGTGAACCCGTCGTCGATAGACGCCTTGCATAGATCGTAGCAATCGCCATGATCGAGGTGGAGAGCAATGGGCAGTCCGGAATCCTCAACGGCAGCCTCGACAAGCTTTTTCAGATATTTGGGATTCGCGTATTTTCTGGCGCCGCTGGAAACCTGGAGTATCAGCGGAGCCTTTTCTTCTTTAGCGGCTTCGACGATACCCTGTATCATTTCCATGTTGTTGACGTTGAAAGCGCCGATAGCGTATCCGCCTTCATACGCTTTGTCAAACATGTTTTTTGTAGTTACTAATCTGTCTCTTATACACATCTCCGAGCCCACGAGACGGAGCTACATCTCGTA
>USBU01000262.1 GCA_900553005.1 uncultured Eubacteriales bacterium
GATATATTCAATGTTAAACTGCTCGATTATAAAATTAGATACTTTAAATACGTCTTTGGTTTTTACAATTTACGGTAAAAACGTGGAGCTGACTTATTACGGAAGTAAGCTTTCCGGAACTGACGGTTTTGCTGTTGACGGCAGAAATCCGTTTGAAAGCGAATGGGGAGCGTCTAACGACCATTATTTTACTGCAAAAGCTTCGTATTCTTCCGTCGGCGACGGAAATGCGATGGAGCCGCTTGTCAGCATTCTCAACGCAGACGGATCTTTCGTAAACAGGTTTGGTTATGTAAAGCACGAAATGGTTTCCGGAGGAGAGGAGATGTCCGCGCTTCCGTGCGCGCATTCGGCAGACAGGACACTCATTATTGAATATTACGATGATGTTGCGGATATTGCGCTTAAGCAATATTATACCGTTTTTTCAGATTGTGATGTTATTGCGGTGCGTCAGCAGTTAATTAACAACGGTAAAGACTGCGTTTCTGTCAAACGTTTGTTCAGTTTGCAGCTTGAAATCGACGGGACAGGATATAAATGCGTTTCTTTTCACGGCGCTTGGGGTAGAGAAAGATTCCGGAAAGAATTGACCGTAAGTGCGGGCGCGTTGGAGCTTCAGAGTATGACCGGACATTCCTCAGCAATGACCAATCCGTTTTTTATGCTGGAAAAGCGCGGCGTCGGTGCTTATGCGTTTAACCTTATTTATTCTGGTAATCACAAAGAGCTTATCGAGGCGCAGGCTTTTACCGATAATACGCGTGTGTTGACTGGATTAAGCGATTATTGTTTGGATTGGACTCTTAAAGGCGGAGAAAGTTTTGAATCGCCTCAAGCGGTAATGCTGTTCGCCGATAGCGAGCGCGAAGTTACTTTGCAAATGCATGAGTTTGCGATGAAGCATATTGTAGGCAGGGCTTTTGCCGACATGGAACGGCCTGTTCTTCTCAACAATTGGGAGGGGACGTATTTTAATTTTAACGAAAAAAAGCTTCTTGCGCTTGCGGAAAAGGCAGTTGAAATTGGCGTTGAGCTTTTTGTTTTGGACGACGGTTGGTTCGGGCATCGGGACGACGATACTTCGTCGCTGGGTGATTGGTACGACAATAAGCGTAAGCTGAACGGCGGATTGGGAAGTCTTGCGGATAAAATACGCGCGATGGGCCTGAAATTCGGCATATGGGTGGAGCCCGAAATGATAAGCGAGGACAGCGATTTGTTCCGCGCTCATCCTGAATATGCGATGGCAATACCCGGTCGAGAGCCGATCAGGAGAAGGCATCAGCTAATGTTGGATCTCGTTAATCCTGAGGTTCAGGATTATGTTATCAAAGAAATTTCGGACGTTATCGAGAGGTGCGGAGCATATTATGTTAAATGGGACTGCAACAGATTTATGTCCGATATGTATTCTCCGACGCTGGAAAATCCGGGCGAATATTTTCATCGCTACGAACTTGGTTTATATCGCATTATAAAAGAGATTACGCAACGCTTTCCGGAGGTTCTGTTTGAATCGTGTTCATCCGGCGGGAATCGCTTTGATTTGGGAATGCTGCGTTATATGCCGCAGGCTTGGTGCAGCGATATGACCGAACCCGGGCATCGCGTAAGCATACAGGAGGGGACGCTTTACGCCTATCCGCAGTCGGCCATAGGCGCGCATGTCGCCGCTTGGTCCAATACGTCCTTTGAGACCAAATTCAATGTTGCGTGCATCGGCGCTTTCGGTTATGAACTTGATGTAACAGCGTGCTCGGAGGCAGAATTGCAGGTCATGAAGGCGCAGATCGAATATTATAAAGAGCACAGGCATTTGCTGCAGTTCGGGCGATATTTCAGGCTGGACAGTATATTTGGCGACGACGGTAAAAGCTCCTGGATCATCGTAAACGATGACAAATCTGAGGCTATAGCATTTTTGTGCGCTACTAAGGAACTTAATAACAGTAAGCCGTCGAAATGGTCATTTACCGGACTTGACGACGATGCGATGTATTCCGTTGAAATGCGGCGTCAGGCTAATTTGAAGGACGATTTTGTTATCAGCGGCAAGGCAAACGGCAGTGTGCTGAATAACGGTTTGATATCCTTTAGAGATTTGTTTAGGGGAGAAGCGGACCGTTTGCCGTGTACGGGCACCTGTCTCTTATACACATCTCCGAG
>USBU01000263.1 GCA_900553005.1 uncultured Eubacteriales bacterium
AGATGTAGCTCCGTCTCGTGGGCTCGGAGATGTGTATAAGAGACAGTTATTTATACTCCTGTATGTATTTTATCTTTTTTCACTCGGCATTGTCAAGCGCCGCCGCTTAAATTGACAAATAAATCGCGATATAGTACAATATAATAGTAAGGATTAAGACTTACCGCGCGTCCCGGCGCAACATATACTAACCAGGCCGCTTAAAGCGACTCCGCCCATATATAATATGGCCGCGCACGCGAGAGTGCGCATTAAAGAGGTATCGATGATTGACAGACTTATAGACGTAATATTACAGTTTCTGATAAACGTTTTTGTCCATCCCGAAATCGTGACGGTACTGATCGCCGTACTGCCTATCGTAGAGGCACGTATGGCCGTGCCTATAGGACTGGGACTTAATTTAGGCTATTTCCAATCCTGGCTTTTTGCTTTCATCGGTTCATCGCTGATTGCGCCGCTGCTGTTGCTGGCGCTGATCCCGTTCATCAAATGGCTGTCGCGCACCAGACTGTTCAAAAAAATCGGCACCGCCCTTTACGATAAATTTGAAAAAAAGAGCCGGAGCGTCAAGGGCGCCGGCGACGACGCAGCAGACGGAAAGGAATCCGGAAAAAAAGAACTGAAAAAAATGCTGGGCGTATTTCTTTTCGTAGCCATACCGCTGCCGCTTACGGGAGTTTGGACCGGCTGCGCAGTCGCATCGATTTTGAAAATAAAATACTGGAAGGCGCTTGTCTCCGTCGTGGGGGGAAATCTTGTCGCCAGTCTTATCATACTTGTACTGTGCCGATTCTTCGAGCCGTACATCAATTATATAATACTTGCGCTCGGCATAATCGCCGTCGTCATAGTCATCGTGCTGATTGTAAAAATAATTCTGCACAAGCCCGAAGAAGACGCACAAACCGAACCTTCAGACGGGAAATGATTAAACAACGTTGCGACCGAATCATATAATATGTTACCGCAGATACGACTTTAAGGACAATCCGTAACCTTAAGTCCGCACAACCGGCGTTACCCTAAGCAACGCGCGGACAAGGAAGCGGCCTTAAACGTCGTATCCACAGATAAATTTATTTCAAGGAGTATAAAGAAAAAAATGTGCGGAATAGTAGGCTGCGCGGGAGTAAGACAAGCGTCTCCCGTGCTTTTAAACGGACTTAAAAAACTGGAATACCGCGGATACGACTCGGCTGGAATGGCTGTCGCCGACGAAAACGGCAGAATCACCGCAGTAAAGGCAAAAGGCCGATTGTCGAATCTAGTACGGCTTACAAACGACGGGAAATCTCTGTCCGGCTTTGTCGGCATAGGACACACGCGTTGGGCGACGCACGGCGAACCGAACGATGTCAATTCTCACCCCCACCTCTCCAAAGGAGACAGGTTTGCCGTGGTACATAACGGCATTATAGAAAATTATCTTGAGCTTAAGGCTTTTTTGACCTCAAAGGGCTACGACTTCAAGTCGGAAACGGACACGGAGGCAATCGCGCATCTCCTGGATTACTACTATGCCGGCGACATACTAGACTGCATAAAAAAAACCACGAATAAGCTTGACGGCTCCTATGCGCTCGGCGTGCTTTTCTGTGAGACTCCCGACGTGTTTTACGCCGTCAGAAAGGACAGCCCGCTGGTCGTGGGACTGGGAGAAAACGCAAATTTTATAGCCTCGGATATGCCCGCTCTGCTTGAATACACCAGAACATTCGTACTGCTTGGCGAGGGCGAAACCGCCGTAATCGGCAAAAATAATACTCTTTTCTACGACGTCAATCTGGAGCTTACGGAAAAGGAGCCGTTCACGGTCGATTGGGATCCGCAAACGGCCGAAAAAGGCGGTTATCCGCATTTCATGCTGAAAGAAATATACGAACAGCCCGGTGCGCTGCGTAATACCGTAAGCCCCCGTATACACGGAGAAAAAATCGTGCTTGACAAAATCCGCCTGACAGCGGACGACGTCAAAAAGATACGTAAGATAAATATTATCGGCTGCGGCTCCGCCTATCACGCCGGAATAATAGGCAAATATTATATCGAACAAACATGCCGCATTCCGGTGGAAACCGATCTGGCAAGCGAATTCCGCTACCGCAATCCCATAATAAACGAGGGCGCTCTTACCATAATCTGTCTCTTATACACATCTCCGAG
>USBU01000264.1 GCA_900553005.1 uncultured Eubacteriales bacterium
AGATGTAGCTCCGTCTCGTGGGCTCGGAGATGTGTATAAGAGACAGGGATTATATGAACGGAGAGACCGCTTTCGGCTTTTATTCATACGCTGCGGACGTTGATATTACCAATATAGAGTACAGTATTCTGGACGGTATCGACGGTGAGGACGTCGCAAACTTAAGCGTTAGCGAAATAGCCGACAAATACGGAGTTTACCGTATAACGGTGGAAGCGGCTGCAAACGGCTTTGTGACTGCCGACTCTTACGGCGGAAGATACGGCACTGGTTTCAATATCAGCGTTACGCCCGCTTCTACGGAATATGTCTTAAGCTCTCTTAAGCTTGTTTCAAAATCGGGCGAAACGGAATATATCGATACGATTGACGCCGAAATGTCCGACGGAGTTTACCGCTTTGAAAACATCAGTGAGGACGTGACTTTAAGACCGGTATTTACCAAGGCCGAAACCGCCAAGGCTTCCGGAACGGTTACCGTTGCCGAAGGAGGAAACGCGGATTGCGAAATTACTTTTGCATCCAAAAACCACAAGAGCCGCGTTTATAACGTCACCAGCGTATCTGGCTCGTACAGCGCCAACCTGCCTAAGGACGATTATACCGTTACCATTGTGGGTAAATACTGCACCGGAGAAACCAGGGAAATTTCACTTTATTCCGATCAGGTTATCGACGCAGAAATTTCCAGGCTTGCGGTAGGAGGCGCCGTAACGGTAAACGGCAAAAAGCTGGAATCCTCCGCGGCGTGGACGACCGAGATCGGCGGCAGAGTTGTAAAGCCCGAAGGCTTGGAGCATACCGACGTCCTTTGGTTCGGAGAGTCCGGCTCGTCCGACAGCTTTACGGCTTCGGCTACTCTCAGCGTAAAACCCGGATCCGATTCCGATCCCAACGGCGGATTTATAGTATCGGACGGCAACACCGTGATTTGCATCGCGCTGCTTAATAACGGTTACCGCGTATCGCTTTCCAATAATATAGACGGAAGATATCAGGTGCGTAACATTAGCGGAATGGCAAATATGCTAACGGGAGACGTGACCTTTACTCTTAAAAAATCCGGCGCGGTATATTCGCTATATGCCGATTACGCTTCGGCCGTCGACGGAGAAGCGGTTACAATGATAGGCAGTTTTTCAGGGGAGCTTATCGGTACGGTTAATCCCGGATACAGATTTACGCCGCCTGCAGGTAAAGTGGCCGTAGGACTGGGCTTCAGGACTGGCGCGACGGTAACTTATTACAATATGTCATATTCGGAATAAATTATAAAGGAAGGAAAATACGGACATGAAAAAATTTAAAGGTTTTCTTGCGACGGCATTGCTGGCGCTTACCGTGCTGGCGGTTTCGTTAAGCGTCCTTGCTTGCGATAATAACGGTGGCGAAAATTATACTCTGGCAGTAGATCCGGCTACGGTGACGGTAACTGCCGGAGAAAACGTTACGCTATCTACCAATGCGCCGGAGGGGACGCAGGTTAAGTGGAAAAGCAGCGACGAGAACGTCGCTACCGTCGCAGCCGGCGTAGTTACCGGCATAAATGCGGGTGCGGCAAAAATTATCGTTCAGGCCGGCAGTCAAAGCGCGGAATGCAGCGTTACCGTTACTCCGGCCGCAGTCGAGCCCGACGAGCCGGTTGTTTCGATCGGCATCAGCGCCAATACGCTTACGGTTACCGTGGGGGCCGAGCGCACCGTGTTGACGGCTACCGTTTATGAGGACGGGGTAAAGGTCAGCGGCAAAACGGTAACCTGGAAAAGCTCGGACAGCGCCGTGCTTACGGTTGACGCGGACGATGCGGATTCGACTAAGGCATATTTGTCGGGAGTAAAATCCGGCTCGGCAACGGTTACCGCGTCTTGCGGCGGCAAAGAAGTTTCCTGCGCGGTAAAAGTCCTTTCGGCTCCCGTAACCGTTACGGGCAGCGTAAATCTGATTACCGAAACCGGCGTAAGTCCTTCCGAGGTTTCCGCTTCGGTCGAGGACGAGGACGGCAATCTTTACGACGTTACGGTAAATGACGACGGAACTTTCAGTATCGAGCTGCCCGGCGAGGAAACTCAATATACGCTTACCGCGGCTTACGGATCTGTTAAAAACAGCGTTACGGCGAATATCGGAACGGATAAAACCGTATTTCCCAAGCTCGATC
>USBU01000265.1 GCA_900553005.1 uncultured Eubacteriales bacterium
CTCGGAGATGTGTATAAGAGACAGTAATATTATTATGTCAACAAGCGCGCAATTAGATTCGCGTTAAAATTCGGTTAAAAAATTTTTTACGTAAATTTATGTGTTTGTACGATTGACATGCGTTAAAAAATCTGTTAAAATACGCTTCGTCATCGGAGGGCGGCATAAATTCGATTTATGTGCCGGATAAGATGGCCGGGTTGAAACCGGCTTGACTCTTGTCCGGCCTTTTTTAGTTGTCAGGGAGCCTATTATGAAAAACAGTCTAACGGAAGGGAATCTCAGAAAAATTTATTTGAAATATCTGCTTGCCGGCGTGGGAAGCTCGATTATAGTATCCGTTTATTCGTTTGTCGACGTAATCATGGTAGGTCAGTACGAGGGATCCTCCGGCACTGCCGCTCTTGCGGTTGTCATGCCCGTATGGACTATAATATTCAGCCTGGGCCTTTTGTTCGGCGTCGGCGGCGGCGTGCTGTTTTCAAAGGCCAGGGGCGAGGGCGACGAGCTTAAGGCGCGCCGCGCTTTTACTGCGTCGCTTATAACCGTATCTGTTGTTACGGCGGCCGCATGGCTGTTCATTATTTTATGCGAGGAGCCGCTTTTAAGATTATTCGGCGCTGACGAAACGCTGCTGCCTTTGGGAAAGGGCTACATGAAATGGCTGCGCTATGCCGTGCCGCTGTTTACCTTCGGTCAGTTTTTCAGTACGTTTATCCGCAACGACAACGCGCCCGCAAAGTCCATGATGGCAGTCGTATCCGGCGGAGTATTCAATATAATCGGAGACTATGTGTGCGTTTTCGCGCTGGACATGGGGATAGAGGGCGCGGGACTGGCTACCGCGCTTGGTCAGCTATTGGCATTCTGCATTTTGTGCACGCATTTTTTCTCGCGAAAAAACGGTTTAAAGCTTGCTTGTCCGACGGGCTTTTTCCGTATTGTCCGCGCGGTGCTGGCCGCCGGTTTTTCGGTTTTCGTGGTGGATCTGGCCATGGGCGTGACAACTATGCTTTTTAATAACGCCGTAATGAGCAAATTGGGCGCGGACGCGCTTGCCGTTTACGGAGTTATAGTAAATATCGGCACGTTTGTGCAGAGCATGTCTTACGGTACGGGGCAGGCGGCTCAGCCGATTATCTCGGTTAACCTCGGGGCCGGCAATGCGCAACGCATCGTAAGGGTAAGTAGGTACGGATTATTGTCCGCTCTTGTAATCGGGTTGGCGGCAACGACTGTCTGCGAGGCTTTTCCGTCGTTCATCACAAGCTTATTTATGAAGACTAATCCGGCGATAGACGAGATTGCTCCGTATGCTATACGCATTTACGCTATGTCTTTCATTCTGCTTCCCATAAACGTGTTTACTACCTATTATTTTCAGGCCATTATGCGCCCGGCCGTATCTCTGTTCGTTTCGCTGCTGCGCGGAATTGCGTTCAGCGCGTTGTTTATTATGGTTTTGCCTCTTGTTTTCGGGGGACAGTCGCTGTGGTTTGTAATGCCGCTGAACGAACTGTTAACCTTTATTTTCTCGGCGGCTTTGCTTTTGACTTTTAACCGTCGTTTGACGGCGGAAGGAGTCAAGCTTGAGCGCGCAGAGACGGTCGGCTGATTTTTCCGTCGGCGCATATTAAGCATATTTATTGCCGCCGTAATTCATTTATCGTCGGCAGACGTCGGTTTTACGCGGCGGCTGGCTGTAAAACGTTGCGTCCGGAACGGGTTTTATGCCGTAACGGTAGAACAAATAATATACCGGAGGCCGGTCTGCCTTGCGCGGCCGGTCTTTTAATTTTCTAAACGGCGCGCAGCTTGTCAGGCCGTTAATTAAAATTATTCGGAATATGCTTTGTATCCCGGATCGATATAAATCGGCGGCTTAAATACTGTTGCCGCCGTCAACAAACGATTGATTATCCGGCTGAAAATTACGCCTAAAAGAATTTTCGGGAGCGAGCCGTTGTTATTTCAACGCATAATTTACAGGGTAAGTCAAAAAAGACGGCGACGGTTTTTATGCCCTGTAAATCACGGGACCTTAAGGTCTTGCCGCCGCTTTTTATCGCCCGTTTCTTTTCCGGCAGTGATATCTGTCTCTTATACACATCTCCGAGCCCACGAGACGGAGCTACATCTC
>USBU01000266.1 GCA_900553005.1 uncultured Eubacteriales bacterium
TGGGCTCGGAGATGTGTATAAGAGACAGATGTATTTCTTATGGTTATTTCCCATGCCGCCGTAGCCGATAATCGCTATTTTCATTTTCCTGTTCCGTCCGATAAAATTTTATTAACCCAAATAAAGTCCGGACCGTCGCGCAGACAAGATTGACTTTACTTTTGTTTAATGATATAATAGCACCGAATATTGACAATTTCCTATCAAAAATAGATTATTTCTTTTCAGATATTGACATAAATTACGGAGGCGCTTTTGGAAAACATCGTTTACGAATATTATCACGACAAGGAAACGTATCTGACCGTTCAGCAGGGCGTCAACACCTTCTGCCGCCCGCATTTTCACCGAAGCATAGAGATACTTTATCTGCTGACCGGCAAAATGATAACCGAAGTCGGCAACGAAACGTTTACCGCTCAGCCCGACGACATAATATTTGTGCACAACTATTACCGCCACGCCTTTACGCCGGCGACAGCGTACCGCAAGCTGTTTCTCGTAATACCGTACAATTACAGCAACGACTTTGAAACCACATTCAAACAATCCTCGCTGCCGGGTCTTCTTACGGACAAAAAATTCAATCGCGGCACGCTGAAACCGATTTTCGAAAAAATGTACGCCGAAAAAAACGATATGCCGCCTTTGGTGCAAAAAGGCTACCTTAACGTTATACTTGGCAATCTGTTTGCACACTATCCGTCCGTACCGGTGGAAAAAAATCTAGGCATAGACCTTTTGGTTGGGGTGCTTAATTATATCGACGTAAACTGCGCCAATCCGATAACTTTGGACTCGCTGGCCTCGACCTTCGGCTATAATAAATACTATTTTTCAAGACTATTCAACAAATATATAGGCGAAAATCTGAATAACTACATAAATATAGTGCGTCTGCAGCATTTCATGAAGCTTAGAAAAGAGGACGAGACGGCCTCGATTGCCGAGCTTGCCTATTCCTGCGGCTTTGACTCGCTTACTACCTTCTACCGCTACTTTAACAAGGTTTACGCCGATAAGCCCAAAGCGGCGCTCAACGCGAAATAGCTGCGTTTAACCGGCAAGGCAAGCGTTTTTGCACGCAAAAAAACGGCCGGTTTAAATTAACGCCGACCGTTTTTCTGTAATTTTAAATACTTGAATTCAGTTTGCCGCACGCTTGCAACCGCCTTTTGCTACGTCGCATCGGCCGGAAAAAGCCGATATTTGACCGACGCCGGGCTGACCGTTAAATCAGTCCGAAAAAACGCCGCAGACACAGACCGTCTTTGCATAACGATTAGACTGATTTTCTACGGCGTTACCGCCGGTAGCGGCCCGCTGCGTTTGACTTTACGTTTCCGTAAAAATATTTATAACCGGAGATAACGGTTATATTGCGCCCTGGACTATAACCTATCTTTCAGGCTTTAATACCGTAAGACTTTTTTTGAGAAAATTAATTTTTGCGGATATTTAAACGCCGGCTTCCTTGAAACTCGACCGCGGACTAATTTGTTTTTTCGGCATCGGACTCCGAAGAGCAGGAATCCGCGCATGATGTATCGGTATGTTCAGTCATTTTATTCTCGTCGATAACGGCTGCTTTATTCATTTTCTCCAATAACGCAAGCAAATCCTCATCGTCAACATCGGAAAATCTCTTACGTCTCTTTTTTTCGTCAGCCGAAGTCAATGCAATGACCATCAGCACAATGCTTACCATGTAGCACGGAAGCGCACCCAAAAGTTCCCAATATTCGGACACCGACATAATGCGCGTCATCACGTAAAAACCGACAGCGGAAAACAGAGCGACCCCGATGCCCAAAATCATTCTCAATATTCGGCGTTTATATTTTACGATAAGCAAAATCGAAAAAACAACGGACAGCAAACCGAATAATGACGCTTGTGCACCCGCTATATTTTGATCGTAATAGCCAGCAAAGCCGATAGGTATATTAATTGCAAAACTATCGCTCATAATAATGAAATAAAGCCCGGCGCCCAATGCGACAAGCCCCGCCAGAATAGAAAAACCGGCAGCGATTATTTCGAGCACTCTCTTCGACTTACTCCGACAATATTCATTATTACATCTGTCTCTTATACACATCTCCGAGCCCACGAGACGGAGCTACATCTC
>USBU01000267.1 GCA_900553005.1 uncultured Eubacteriales bacterium
CGTCTCGTGGGCTCGGAGATGTGTATAAGAGACAGTCGGTGAGGAATATCCGTTTATTCATGCCGCCGCGGCAGTCTGAAACAATGATTTCATTGATTCCCTTTTTAATAAGCGGAGCGGGCAGATATACGGTTTTATGCGGCCCGACCGCAAAATGCCGGCCGAGATTGAAGCCGTTGACGAAAATACTGCCGCGGGTAAAGCCCTCGAGCTTTACGAACGTGTCCGCCGCTTCATCGGCAGAAAATTCTCCGCGGTAAAGAGCGTGTCCGCTTGGCTGCTCTTTGCCGAAAACCTCTTTGGGAATGGTCTCGTAAGGCAGACAATAGACGTCAAAGCCGTAGAGACAGCGGTTGCCGGCATACGTGACGTTACCGATAATGCCCTTTTTATCGTACATAACGTTGCCGTAATTGCAGCGTCCCAGATTTTCCACAACAATATCGATACGAGCGCCGGGACGCGAAACATCTATCTCGATAACGGTTTCCGCCTCTCGGTCGCGCAATATCTCCCCGGCAAACGCGCCGTTTACATATACAGACGCTACGTCGCGCACTTTTTCAATCCTAAGCCGCATAGGCTTGTTTCCGCAGATGGGCACAACGGTCGAATACACTATCGTACCGTAACCCTGCCCTGCCTCCTCCATGGAAATCGGCTTATAGGAGAACAGCTTTTTTTCGGCAAGCTTTTCAAGGCTGCCGACGACGGACGCGCAGCCGCTTATTTTAACCTCGCCGTAAGAGATTTTTTTAACCTCGGGCACTTGCGGCGCGGTCAGCTTTTTCCCGAGATGCTTATAAATAACCTCGCGTTCGGCAAGGTATTTTTCCGTTATTCCGCCGTATTCGTTGAGCGGAGCGTCGGCGTCATACGTCGAGCTTTGCACGACAAAAACATCCTTTCCGTCGATATTGTCGTAAACGGCGCCGTTCATATATCCGAAATTAGAGCCGCCGTGCGCCATGTATAGATTGACGTTGGCGCCCTCGTCCAGAATCGCGTCGAGATGAGACGCAACCAGCTCTGCCGAGCGATGCGAGTAATCTATGCCGTATTTAACGCTGCGCCCGTCCCAGAATTCCGCTATCGTCACGGGCAGGCCCGGGCGGAGTCTTCTGATCATGGCTATGCTGTCGCGCGCCTCGAAACCGCGGAAATTTCCCGTGGCATAAAGTGAAGGTATACTTCCGCTTTCAAACATAAATTCGTCGCTTTTCCACGCGCCGTCGGAAGTAAACAGCAAACAGTTTAAGCCTTCGTTTTCAAGATGCTTTTTTATCGTTTCAAGATGTCCGCGGTTGACGGTATAGCCGCCGTATTCGTTTTCGACCTGAACCGCAATCACGTTTCCACCGTTCTCGATAAGTCTGGGACGTATTTCGGAGCAGGCCCGGCTCAAATATCTCAAAGCATATTTAAGATAATCCGGATCGTCCGTCCTCAGCGCGCAGTTTTTATTGAGCAGCCACCAGGGAAGTCCGCCGAGATCGCATTCCGAGCATATATACGGACCGGGACGGACAACCGCGTAAAGTCCCAGCTCGGCGCACAGATCAATATACGCGCCCACGTCCAATCTGCCCGAAAAATCAAACGAGCCCTCCTCCTTTTCGTGATAATGCCAAGCCATATAGGTCTCTATGGTATTAAGCCCCATTTCCTTAAGCTTGATCAGCCTGTCCTTCCACTGCTCGGGCAGCACGCGGAAATAATGCATCGCTCCGCTTATCATGCGGAACGGCTTTCCGTCAAGCAGAGTTTTTCCGTCTTTCATCGTAAGAACGCTCATATGTTTCTCCTCTTATTATGTAATAGCGTCCGGGAAACGGACATTATATAGATATTATAACCACTTTAGAGCTTTCTTTCAACGCGTTTGTTAGTTCAGTAGTGTCATTTTTTCGACTGACGATCATTATCCGCCGCCGGGCCGCAGCGCTTAAAAGAAAATTCCCTCGATAAATATTTTCAGTCCGATGGCGACAAGAATTATGCCTCCGGCAAGCTCCGCCTTGTCCGCCAGCCGCGCGCCGAATTTTTTACCCAGCATAACAGCTGTCTCTTATACACATCTCCGAGCCCACGAGACGGAGCTACATCTC
>USBU01000268.1 GCA_900553005.1 uncultured Eubacteriales bacterium
TATTAAGTCGTCGGCAGCGTCAGATGCGTATAAGAGACAGATATAATACAGTAAGATTGATAGTGTTCACCGGACGGGCTGCGTCCGTTCCTTATTATAAGGGAAAAGGTAAGATTATGTTTTTCGGATTATTTCAGATTGGTAATTATACGGTAAGCTTGGCCGATGTAATCGTAGCCGCAGTGTGCGTGGTCGGACTTACTCTGCTGCTTGTATTTATAATTTCGGATATAAAAAAACAGTCCCGTAAGAAAGTGGTGTTCCCTGAGCGCAAGGAAGCTTCGGAAGAAAAAGTTTCGGGCAATTCCGATAAAGAGTTATATGAAGCCGCCGCTAAGGCAGCTTCGTCTTCCGGCGCAGCGTCGATAGGGGTTATAGGAGCGGCCGACAAAAAGCAGGCAAAGCGCGCCGTAAAGGCGGCTGTGCGCGCGGCTAAAAATGCTCCCTCAGATAAGACGGATCCTGTTGTCGCCCTGCTTGGCTTTGATCCTTACGCCCCAGTTGACACAGAGAGCTGCGAAATTGCGGAAACATTTTACGATACGGCGCAGGAAACTGAAGATATGCGTGTTTTAAGGGAGAAAATGCGCGTTGCGGCCGGCATGGAGAGAAAAATATCCGAGCTTAAGGCCAGGCAGGAAAAGATTATTTACGAGCTTGGCAAGGTGTCAAGGTATTTGCGCGATAACCGCGTGGTTATAGTCTCGGCAGAAGCGGTAGGAGAAAAGCTTAGGCAGGAACTTAATTCTCTGACCGCGGACAAAAAGACTGCAAAGAAAAACAAGGACAGCATTATGCGCGTCAGCAGCGAACTTGAAAACAGCGTCCGCACGGCTGAGGAGCTTAAACGCAACGTAGAGCTTAAAAGCGCGGAGGAAAGGATGCTTAAGGAGGCGCAAAGCTATATCGGCGGGGAATTAAGCCGGGCCGAGCGCGACCTGTCCTTTGTCAACGCCGATATAGACAGGCTTAACGAAAGCGTCGGGCTGGAGCTTAAAAAAATAGAAAACGATAACCGCGCCCGTGCTTTAATGAATAAATACAGAGAGCTCAAGCCGCTTTTGGTTGATGTCAATTCGGCTTTTCGCGCAATCGGCAAATTGGATGCAAGTCTTAACGACGTTCATGCATCGAAACACGAGCTTCGCGTAAAGCTGGACGGACTGATGGCCGATCTTAAGACGGCATACGGACCGGGAGAGGCTCAGCTTACGTCTCAGAAGGTGGGTGAAATAAATAAGCGTATGCTTGTCCTCGATGCGGAGGAAGAGAATTTAATTCGCAAAAAAGAGGATAAAATAAACGAATTTAAGTCGGCTAAGCGCCGCGCCAACGAATTTCTCGACGGAGAGAAGTACGAGCTGGAGGATATTGTCGTCGCCGAAGATAAGGTAGTGGGAGAGCTGGAATACGAGCAGCTTAAGGCCGAATACGAAACCAAGAAAGACGAAACTGCAGCGCGCTATGCCGCGGCTCAGTCCAAGTACGATCAGATAATATCGAGAAAGATTAAATTCAAAAAAAATCAGGACGCTCAGAAGCGAGCATACGAAGAGGAAATTCAGTCCGCGCTTAAGGAGTTGAAGGCGGCTCGCACCGAGAGTGAAAAAGCGGCAAACGATTTCGACAGGATATTGCCGTCGCTGTCGCCCATGTCTTTGGTCGCTTCAGGCAGCGGGGTTATATCCAAAGAGCGTCTGTCAAGACGCGCGTCTGTCGGCGCTGAAAAGGATTTGATTGCGGCGGAGCGCGTCAGGCGCGAAACTGCGGCCGCGGTCTCCGTCAAGGATGACGAGCCCGTTAAGGCGCCGGAGCCGTCCGATTATCCGGTGCGTCGTCAGACTTCCGGAAAGTCGTCCAATCTTCCGGCCGGCCCGTCGGCCTCTCAGCTTGACCGCTTGATGAACAGACTGAACGAGCTTGAACGCATTGCCGTTAAGGAAAAAGAGCAGCGCGCGTTGGCGCGTGCGGAGCGTGGTTATTCCGTTCCCATGAATAAGATAGAGCGCAGAAAGGCGCAGGTTGTCAATATGCTGTCTCTTATACACATCTCCGAGCCCACGAGACGGAGCTACATCTC
>USBU01000269.1 GCA_900553005.1 uncultured Eubacteriales bacterium
GATGTAGCTCCGTCTCGTGGGCTCGGAGATGTGTATAAGAGACAGGTACAGTAATGAAAGAGAGAGTTACCTTAAATATCAATAAGTCCGGGCATCTTGAGATAGGCGGATGCGACACGGTTTCGCTTGCCGCGAAATACGGTACTCCGCTTTATGTTATGGATGAGGAGTATATTCGCGGAATATGCAAAGAATATAACGCGATTTTGCACGAGGATTACGGAGACGGTCTTATTTGTTACGCCTCGAAGGCCTTTTCGGCTGAAGCGATTTATGAAATCTGCCGGCAGGAGGGGCTGGGGGCGGACGTTGTTTCGGGATGCGAGCTTCTTACGGCGTTGAAAGCCGGTATTTCTGCGGATAAATTATATTTTCACGGAAACAATAAAACGCCGTTTGAGCTGGATATGGCGGTAAATGCGGGCGTCCATGCTGTAGTTATCGATAGTTTTTATGAGATGGAGCTGCTTGAGAATATCTGCGCCGCCGTCGATAAGACGGTAAGGGCTCTTGTTCGGGTAAATCCTGGTATCGACGCCCATACTCACCATTTTATTCAAACGACAAGAGTGGACAGTAAATTCGGATTTTCCATATCCGACGGGACGGCGCTCGAGGCAATTAGGAAGGTGAACGCTTTAAAGCATGTGGAATTTGTCGGCATTCATTGTCACATAGGTTCTCAGATTTTTGAGCTGAAGCCGTTTGAACTTGCCGTGGAAAAAATGACGGATTTCATCGTAAAGATAAACGAGGAGCTTAATCTGACCGTAAAAGAGCTCAATATGGGCGGCGGTTACGGCGTTACTTACACTGACGAAGATAAGCCTCTTAAGCCGGGAGAATACGTAAAAGCTATTGTAAAAAAGCTTTGCGCTTGTGTTGAATCCAAAAAAATTCTAAAACCGAAACTGATTCTCGAGCCGGGACGCTCTATTGTGGGCGAGGCCGGTATTACTTTATATACGGTCGGCGCAATAAAGGATATTAAAGATATTAAAAAGTATATCAGCGTTGACGGCGGAATGTTTGAGAATCCCAGATATGCTTTGTACGAGGCGAAATATGAGGCGGTTCTGGCGAACAGGATGAACGATGAAAAGACCGAAGTCGTTACCGTTGCGGGGAAATGCTGCGAGAGCGGAGATATTCTCGTGGAGAGTGCAAAGCTTCCTCCGGCTCAAAGCGGAGATCTTCTTGCGGTGCTCACGACCGGCGCGTATAATTATTCTATGGCCGGGAATTATAACAGGAATCCGGTGCCGCCCGTCGTCATGGTAAATAAAGGCATGTCGGATTATATTGTGCGGCCGCAGACTTATGAGGATGTGATGAGTCGCGACGCGCTTCCGGCTTGGCTGAAAGGAAAAAATTAAATGCTGGGATATTCGGATATTTTTCAGTTTTTGATCGCTGCGGCGGCTATCGTTGTGTCAATAGTGCTGCACGAGCTGGCGCACGGTTATGTTGCGCTTTGGAACGGAGACGCAACTGCAAAGGTTAACGGCCGTCTTACTCTAAATCCGCTTGCGCATTTTGATCCGTTTGGATTGGTTATGCTGTTGCTGGTGCGATTCGGTTACGCGCGGCCCGTCCCGGTGAATCCGGATAATTTCCGCAACCGCAGACTCGGAATGATAACCGTGGCATTTGCCGGAATAGCGCTTAATATCATACTTGCTTTTATTTCCGTTCCGCTGTATTTGCTGTGCCGGCTTTCCACTGCGGCCGTTTTGGTTTATCTGGGTAATTTTTTCTACTGGATGATAATAATAAACGTTAACCTGGCTTTATTTAATCTGCTGCCGGTTTTTCCCCTTGACGGGTATCGGGTGATAGAGAGCGTTACTCGCGCTACCAATCCGTTTAACCGTTTTATGCGCAATTACGGTCAGTATGTTTTAATTATTCTTATAGGTATAAGCGTACTGGTGGATCTTTTTCATATGCCGTATTATTTCGATATAATCGGAATGTATATCAATACTTTCAGGAATTGGATTGTTGACGGTTTTCTGGCGTTTTGGGGGCTGTTGTTCTGATGCTGTCTCTTATACACATCTG
>USBU01000270.1 GCA_900553005.1 uncultured Eubacteriales bacterium
CCGCAGGGCAGAGTCACCGATCACAGAATCAATCTGACGCTATATTCGCTGGAAAGTTTTATGAACGGCGATCTCGACGAAATGCTTGACGCGCTGCGAATAGCCGATCAGACTGCAAAGCTGGAGGCGCAGATAGACTGATCGATTCTCGAGCTGAAACGCGGCATTCTTGCCGCTTTTTTTACGAAAATCTTAAGGACGTGATATGACCAAAAAGCAATTTTACATACAGGTGCTTATACTTGCGGTGCCTATTGCGCTGCAAAATCTTCTGACCGCGCTTCTCAATATTTTCGACCAGATGATGGTCGGATGGCTGCCCGGCGGAATTGCGGACGCCGGACTCAGCGCCGTGCTGCTTGCAAACCAGATAGTTTTTATATTTCAGATAGTCGTGTTTGCGGTGTGCAACACCGTCAATATTTTTATAGCGCAATATACCGAAAACGGAAACGAGCAGCTTATAAAAAACCGGGCGGGATTTACTTTTTTACTTATTTTTACAGTGTCGTTGGCATTTATGCTTGTGTGCCATTTTGCTCCCGGCTTTGTTATAGGAATGTTTAATCCCAGCGTAACATACAGAGGGATGGCGGAAGATTTCTTAAAAACGGTCAGCCTGTCGTTTATTCCTATGGGACTTTCCGTGGGCATAGTGTTTATGCTGCGCGCAGTCAAGCGGCTTAAGGCGGCGCTCGTAGTCAATATTTTGGCGGTTGCGCTCAATTTTTTTCTGAATTATACGTTTATGTTCGGTCTCTTGGGCGTTAAGCCGATGGGGCTTATCGGTGCGGCATACGGCACTATTTTCTCCCGTTGTTTTGAATGCGTCGCTATGATTGCGGTTTTGTTTGCGCTTAAAAATCCGCTTATCGGCAACGTGCGCGATATGTTCCGTTTCGACGGGAAATTTATCGGCCAATATTTCAAAATGTTTTTTCCGATTCTTTGCAACGAGATTTTCTGGGTGCTTTCAACTACGGTATTCCTGTTTGTCTACGACAAGCTGGATAACAGCGAGGTTGTGCTTGCGTCCGTCAATATCGCGCAGTCGCTGGATAAAATCGTTTCGGTCGTTATGATCGGCGTGGGCAGCGCTACGGGAGTAGTGGTCGGCAACATTATAGGCAGAGGAGTTAAATCCGACGTCAACGTTTATGCGCGCGAGGCGCTTAAATTCGGACTTTATACGGGACTGGCGGTAGCGGTTCTTACTTTCGGAGCCGCATTTGTAGCGCCGTTGGTATTTTCTGGCGTCAGCGAGGAAACGCACCTGACGGCAAGAAACCTTATAATGCTGTACGCGCTTACGGCGCCTCTGCGTACAGTTTGCTTTACAGAGGTCATCGGTATATTGAGATCGGGCGGCGATACTACCTTCTGCATGATTGCAGAGACTGTCATCGTGTGGGTTGTATCCGTTCCGCTGGTCATGGTATGCGGGCTGGTTTTTAAAACCAACGTTTATGTCGTTTATCTCATGGCCAATGTCTGCGAGGTGCTTAAGCTTCTGGTGTTCGGCTGGAGGATTTTTAGGGGCAAATGGATAAAATTCGGCGCCGGAGCTGAGGATAAAGTTTCATTTTCAGCGGCTCTTGCCGCAGTCCCCGAGGGGGATTCGGTTTATATCGATACGGCCGAGTGCGAACCGGAGGAGCTTGAGAGGTCCGACGGCAAGGAAAATTAAGTTTTTTTGTTTACGGTATATCAGCGGATTTAAAACGCACGCCAGAGAAAGCGGCCTTTATCGTCGTTTTGATCTCGTCCCGGCTTTTCAAGGTTTTTTCAGGGCGGGACAACGCTCTTTTTGACTGAGCGCCGCAATCGTGGCCCGGAAATTTCGGTCGCAAGTTACGGGGACGGTTCAGAATATTTTTCAACCGGTTTTCGGTTGTTCGGCGAGGCGAAAATCAGACAAATGATTTTGCCTCAGTCGGTGCGGAGGTGATAAATTGGATTTTTTACCTACAAATGCTGAAGAAATGGCCGCGCGCGGCTGGGACAGTGTAGATTCTGTCTCTTATACACATCTCCGAGCCCACGAGACGGAGCTACATCT
>USBU01000271.1 GCA_900553005.1 uncultured Eubacteriales bacterium
GGCGGGGACGGCATAGCGGTTGACACTCATGTTTTTCGTACCGCTAACCGTCTCGGACTTGCTCCAGGAAAAACTCCGTTCGAGGTGGAAAAAGGCTTGCTGGAGATAATTCCGGAGGGGATGCGCAATCGCGCTCATCACCTGCTTATATTTCACGGCAGATATACGTGCAAATCGCAGTCTCCGGACTGCGCGCGATGCAGGCTGACGGAATTCTGCGAATATTATAAAACACTCAATAGAGGATTAGGCAATGAATAAAATTTTAAAAAAACGCGCCTTGGCGCCCAAAGTAAACGAATACGTGATAGAATCTCCGCGTATTGCGTCTCATGCCCGTCCGGGACAGTTCATTATACTGCGCGTGGACAGCGAGGGAGAGAGGATACCGTTTACTATCTGTGATTACGACAAAGTTGCCGGTACCGTCACAATACTCGTTCAGGAGGTCGGTTATTCCACCGCCAAGCTGGCGGCTTTGGACGAGGGCGATTTTATAGCGGATTTCGTAGGGCCTTTAGGCAGGCCTACGGATCTTACGGCTTATTCGGATATTACGCTGGTCGGCGGAGGTATCGGCAGCGCGGTAATCTATCCTCAGGCTAAGTTTCTGGCGTCCGCCGGCAAAGCGGCAAATGTGATTGTGGGCGCCAGAAATAAACAGCTAATAATGTACGAGGATGAATTCCGCGCGGCGGCAAAGCAGCTTTACATAGCTACCGACGACGGCAGCTACGGCGTCAAGGGATTTGTCACAGATATATTAAAGGATATTCTTGACGAGGGGAAAACGGATTGCGTAATGGCCGTAGGTCCGATGCCCATGATGCGCGCAGTTTCGCAGCTTACGCTTAAATACGGCGTAAAAACGGTTGTAAGCATGAATCCGCTTATGGTGGACGGCACGGGAATGTGCGGCTGCTGTAGGGTTACCGTTGCGGGAAAAACTCGTTACGCCTGTGTGGAGGGCCCCGAATTTGACGGACATGAGGTCGATTGGGAGGAGGCTATGCACAGACTTACCGCATACCGCGAGGACGAAAAAAAGCATATGTGCAGACTTACCGGGGAGATAAGATAACATGGCAGTCGAAAAGAAAAACCGCAATTTAATGCCCGAGCAGGACGCCGCCGTGCGTGCCCGTAATTTCAAAGAAGTGGCGCTTGGATTCAGCGCGGAGCTTGCCCGCGACGAGGCGTCCAGATGTCTTAACTGTAAAAACGCTCCTTGCATGAAGGGATGCCCGGTCGGCGTGCGCATTCCGGAATTTCTGGCTCTTGTGCGCGACGGTAGGTTTGAGGAAGCCGGCGAGGTAATAAAATCCACCAACAGTTTGCCGTCCGTATGCGGCAGGGTATGTCCACAGGAGGAGCAATGCGAAAAAAACTGCGTGCGCGCGCGGATTGACGGCGCCGTGTCCATCGGAGCGGTCGAACGTTTCGTGGGCGATTATATGCTTAACGTTCCAATCAGGAGCAAGGCGATTAAAGCCGGTAAGCGCGTTGCGGTTGTCGGAAGCGGCCCTGCGGGGCTTACGTGCGCGGCTCAGCTTGCCGCGGCCGGAGTTGACGTTACGGTTTACGAGGCTTTTCATAAAACCGGCGGCGTGCTTGTGTACGGCATTCCCGAGTTTCGTCTGCCGAAAAAACTGGTCGAGGCGGAGGTCGATAAATTAAAGGAGCTCGGCGTCGCGTTCGAGCTTAATACCGTGGTAGGTAAAACCGTTTCGATTGAGGAGCTTCAGGCTGAAAACGACGCGGTATTTATCGGCAGCGGCGCCGGACTTCCTATGTTTATGAATATTCCGGGAGAAAATCTCAACGGCGTATATTCGGCAAACGAGTATCTCACGCGCGTAAATTTGATGGGGGCGTATGCCGCCGATTCGGTAACTCCTGTGCAAAAAGGCAGACGTGTGGCTGTTGTGGGCGCGGGCAACGTGGCTATGGACGCGGCGCGCACGGCTCTCAGGATGGGCGCCGAAGAGGTAAGTATAGTTTCTGTCTCTTATACACATCTGACGCTGCCGACGACTTAATAGGTGTAGA
>USBU01000272.1 GCA_900553005.1 uncultured Eubacteriales bacterium
GGGCTCGGAGATGTGTATAAGAGACAGATTTTTACCGTTTTATTATAACAAAGTTACCCCCCCCGCAACTCATATATATACAGGTTTGTTTCAAAACTATACAATATAAGGATTTTTACAAAATTCTTGCGGTAAATTATCGTCTATGCCGACTAAGTCCCGACTTCTTTGCTCACGCACGACAAACCGTCTTAATTCCGTTTATCGATTTGTACGACTCATACGCTGATACCGACCGAACGGCGCGAATAAATACCAAAAAAATACCGCACCTTCCGGACGGGAAGATGCGGCAATCTTTTTCTGCGCATATCTTTTAATATAATTATTCGCCGCTTACGGCGGACTGTTCGGCGTCTTTTTTAACGACGGGTAGTTTCAGCTTGTAGGCTACGGCCATCGGAACGCTTACATGCGCGGAGTACTCGGACATGGCGTCCTCCTCCGAAACGTCGACGCCCTCCTTAACGGCCATTACGTCGGCCACTATGCGGTAACCGACGAGATTGCCGGTATCTATCATTCTTTGCACAGTTTCGTCCGCAAGCGGGTTGCAGCCGAATACGGTAAAGAGCAGAGTTTTATCCTGAGCATAAATGATATCGCGCACAAGAAAAAGCTGATCGTATTTGGCTTTTTTACTGCTGAAAACCATAAAGCAGATCATAAACGGCGGAAGTATAGCCAGATACATAAAAAACTTTCTTGCCCGACAAATTTTTTTGTAACGCTTATCCATATCCGGACGGATAAATTTCAACTCCTTTTTCATTGCGCGCTCCTCAATTATAATCTATAACATAATAACATTTTACCCGCCGCGTGTCAAACAAGAACGGCCGAATATAAATTAAATTGGGGGATTACTGTAAAGGCGCAAACAAAACGAGCCTAATATAACGATGAAAAAAAGTTTTAAGCGTTTTTGCGCAGCTTAGCCGGCGCAGAACGCCTGCCGGTCGATTTTTTAACCTCGGTTTTTTTAACGCTTGCTTTAAGCGCCTCCATAAGGTCGATTATCTTTCCGGGCTTCTCCTTTTTTGGCGCCGACACCTCCCGCCCCTCTATTTTTGCGGAAATAAGCGCCTTAAGCTTTTCCTGGAAAGCGTCCTTATATATTTTAGGATTAAACTCGGACTCCATGCTGCCGATCAGCCTTACGGCCATTTCAAGCTCCGCTTTTGTGGGCGCGGGCCGCTCGTAGGCCACGGGTATCTCTTTTATATCCGCCTGATATAAAAGCGTTTCCACCAGCATACCGTCGTCGCGCGGAATTATCAGCAGCAGCTTTTCCCTGACGCCGAAAACGCTTTTACCAAGAGCCGCACGCTGACTTTTCATCATGGCCTGGCGCAGCAGCTCAAGCGCCTTGCCGCCGCCTTTTTCCGGAACGGCATGATACGATTTATCGTAGTAAACCGGATTGATGCTTTTTAGCGCGACAAAACTCAATATTTCTATGGTTCTGTCCTTTTCCGTCTTCAGCTTTTCGATTTCCTCGTCGGTGACTACGACGTACTTATCCTTTGCGTACTGATAGCCGCGCACGATATCCTCGTTTTTCACTTCTTTTCCGCAATGGGAGCAGACCTTTTTATACCTTATTCTGGCTTTATCCGTTTTATGAAGCTGATTGAAAGCTATGTCGCTGTCCTGCGTAGCCGTATAAAGACTTACCGGAATATGCACAAGCCCGAAAGAAATCGCGCCCTTTTGTATTACCGCCATTATTTAATCCGCCTTTTTGTCTGATATTATACGATTATTGCCCTTAATTCCCGAATGTATTACAGCCTAAGCCGAATATATGACGCCGTGCTGCGCATGCTAAATAAATGGACGGAAAGCTTTACGAATACAACAAAAAACGCGATTTTTCTAGGACTGCGGAGCCTAACGGAAAACCGGGCGCACGCCAGGACGGCAAAGGACGTAAATTTGCAGTGCAGCGTCATCTTGCGCGCGCCGAGCATTTTGACCTGAGGCTGGAGCTGGACGGCGTGCTTTTAAGCTGGGCGATACCAAAAGGACCGTCCTTCAATACGGC
>USBU01000273.1 GCA_900553005.1 uncultured Eubacteriales bacterium
CGAGATGTAGCTCCGTCTCGTGGGCTCGGAGATGTGTATAAGAGACAGGCCAAATGCTCATGGACAGCTTGGCATATAAGAAAAAAAATTTCTTTGAAATTTCTTCGGAGAAGGAAATCAAGGAAATGTACGATTATTGCGTTGGTTATAAAGCTTTTCTCGACGAGGCCAAAACTGAACGCGAAGCCGTAATGTACGCTGTTAAAGCAGCTGAAAAAAAGGGTTATAAGCCGTATAATTTCGGCGATAAGCTTAAGGCCGGCGATAAGAGATATTATAACAACCGCGATAAGAGCGTTGCGGTTTTCAAGGTGGGTAAAAACAATATTGAAAAAGACGGAATAAGGATAGTCGCCGCGCATATCGATTCGCCGAGAATCGACTTAAAGCAGAATCCTCTTTATGAGGACAGCGGCATGTGCCTGTTAAAGACGCATTATTATGGAGGCATCAAAAAGTATCAGTGGACTACGATACCTTTGGCTTTGCACGGCGTGGTTGTGCTTTCCGACGGCCGCCGGGTTGAAATCAAGATCGGAGAAAAATCGGACGAGCCTGTATTTTATATAAACGATTTATTGCCGCATCTGGGACGCGAGCAGGCCTCTCAGCCGATGAATAAGGCTATCGCCGGCGAGGATCTTAATATCGTCGTCGGAGGACTTCCGTATTCCGACGAGGACGTAAAGGATAAAATCAAGTTGACAGTACTCAAAAAGCTTAACGACGCATACGGAATGACCGAGGAGGATTTTTTAAGCGCGGAGCTTTCCGCAGTACCGGCGTTTACCGCGCGCGATATCGGCTTTGACGGAGCGTTTATCGGAGCTTACGGACACGACGACAGAGTGTGCGCCTATCCCGCTCTTACGGCGCTTCTCGATACTGAAAACGACGATCGCACCGTGCTGGCGATACTTGTCGATAAAGAGGAGATCGGAAGCGAGGGGAATACCGGTATGCAGTGCGCGGTATTCGAGGATATCATAAACGCGGTTTCGCAGCAACTTGGCGCAGATCCCGCAAAGGTACGCGCGGCGTCAAAGTGTCTTTCCTCTGACGTGACGTCCTGCTATGATCCCAATTTTTCTTCGGTGTTTGAAAAGAAGAATTCCGCTATTATTTCCTGCGGCACCGCAATGAATAAGTTTACCGGCTCCGGCGGAAAAGGCGGTTCTAACGATGCGTCGGCAGAATTTGTAGGCGAGATCAGAAAGCTGTTTGCGGAAAATAATATTTGCTGGCAGACCTCGGAGCTTGGCAAGGTGGATATGGGAGGCGGCGGCACGGTCGCTAAATATATCGCCAAGCTCAATATCGATACGGTCGATCTGGGCGTGCCCGTGATTTCCATGCACGCGCCTTACGAGCTTGTTTCCAAGGCCGACGTATTCAGTACGTATAAGGCTTTCGCGGCGTTCGTTAAATAATTAAAATGCAAAAAAAGGTTTTCCGTTTGTTCAGGGAAAACCTTTTTTATTGACAATTTTGTTTATTGGTGCTAATATTAAAAGATATGAAAGCCGTTATATCCAGTAAGCGTCTGACGCTGAGAAATATGAGCCGTGAGGATTTCGGAGCGGTTAAGGAAATGCTTGGCGATGCCCGCGTAATGTATGCTTGGGAGCGCACCTTTTCCGATGCTGAGATTTACGAGTGGATTGACCGCAGGCTTATGGGATATGAAAAAAACGGGATGGACTATATGCTTGCGATAAATGAAAACGGCGTTCCTGTGGGGCAGATCGGTTTATTGAAGGAAAATATCGACGGGCGCGAGTATTGGGGAATAGGCTGGATATTGTGTTATCGTTTTTGGCATAAGGGTTATGCGCGTGAGGGCGCTGCTGCCTGCGCGGATTATGCGTTTCATGCGTTGGGCGCTGCCGAGGTTATAGCGGATATTCGTCCGGAAAACTCGGCATCGGTCGCGGTAGCGTTAAGTCTCGGCATGAAGCCGTCGGGAACTTTTGATAAAATAGTAGGCGATAAAATTATGCCGCATACTCTGTATGCTGTCTCTTATACACATCTCCGA
>USBU01000274.1 GCA_900553005.1 uncultured Eubacteriales bacterium
TAGCTCCGTCTCGTGGGCTCGGAGATGTGTATAAGAGACAGGCATAAGATGGTGTAAGCGGAAGGTTTTTTCAGCACAGAAAAACGACCGAAGTAAAGAGGAATCACAGGTGAAGAATTTTGCAGAAAATTTAGCGGAGGCTTTTTCTTCTCCGTTTAACGCGGCGTTCAGTATTCTTGATTTAATAGTCACGATACTGATTGTTTACGGGATAACAATTTTTCTAAAGAAAAATAATGCGTCAAGATTGATCAAATATCTGGCGGTATTCATTGCGCTTGCCGTTGTTATCGCATCGGAATTCGTATTTATGCCCGTTACATCAAAGCTTTTGCAAAATACGGTGATTCTGTTAGTGCTTGGCGCATTGATATTGTTTTCGCAGGAAATCAAGCGAGGACTTTGGAAGGTGGCAAGTCCTAAAAATGCGGAAAATTCATATACGACGCTATATGACTGCTCGGACGAGGAGCTTCATTCGGCTATTGACGATATTGTACGCGCTGCACAGAATATGGCCAAAAAGGACGTAGGAGCTCTTATCATAATTGCTCCGGACAATATACCCGAGCATATTTTGGACAGCGGAACAAGATTGGATGCGGATCTTTCCTGTCAGCTTATTGAATGTTTGTTTAATACAAAGGCTCCGCTTCATGACGGCGCCGTATATATCCGCGGTAATAAAATTCTGGCGGCAGGTTGTTTTTTGCCTCTTACGCAGCAGACCAATCTGGACAAGGAGCTTGGCACGCGTCATCGCGCTGCCATAGGTATAACGGAGCAGTACAATCATCTGGCTATTATCGTCTCCGAAGAAACGGGAATAATATCCGTTGCCCGCGGCGGAGAAATAATGCGGTATTTCGATACGCAAATGCTGACGGACGTTCTTGAACAAATTTACGGACTTAAAGCGGTAGGTAAGCCGGGAAAACATCACGGAAAAAGAAAGGCGGGTTAATATGGAAAATAACGCAAAACAAGAAAAAAAACAGAGCCGTTTGGTTAAATTAGTTAAGGCTGTTTTTGTGCACAATTTTACTTATAAAATTTTTGCGGTGTTGTTCGGCGCTTTGATTTGGATTCTGACGGTAGGATTATTCGGCAATGGCGTTATTTAAATTCGGTGAAATTCTTATTCCGGCGGAGGCTCCCGTTTCCTCTTGGGCCGTTGTTGCCTGCGATCAATACACTTCGGATAAATCCTATTGGGATCGGCTTTATGCGGAGCTGCCCGAGCCTACGACGTTGAAGCTGATTTTTCCGGAATGTTATCTGGGCAGCGACAATTCGGCACGCGTTTCGGAAATCATAAATAAGCAAAATCAGTACTTAAACGATAAGGTATTCCGCAGTGTTGACGGAACCGTATTGGTCAAGCGAAAAACCTCCTGCGGCAATGAGCGATGGGGGCTTATGTGTTTAATCGACTTGGATGAATATTCGACGGAGCCCGGCTCGCATGCCCCTATAAGAGCGACGGAGGGGCTGGTAGCCTCGCGCATTCCGCCAAGAGTAGAAATAAGAAAGAATTGTCCGTTGGAGCTACCTCACGTCATGCTGCTTATAGACGATAAGCGGGATACCGTTATAGGTCCGCTTAAAAACAGGGGAGAGGTTTTGTACGACGGAGAGCTTAATTCCGGCGGGGGACATATCACGGGTTACGGGATTAAGGACGTTTCGTCTGCGCAATCGGCGCTTGAAGCGCTTAAAGAGGAATCTGAACAGAAATACGGAAGTCCGCTTTTATTCCTCGTAGGCGACGGCAATCACTCGCTTGCTACGGCTAAGGCATGCCGGGATGAAAATAATCCGCTTTCGCGTTACGCGCTTGCTGAAATTGTTAATATTTATGACGACGGCTTGAAATTCGAGCCCATTCACCGCGCGGTGTTCGGAGTAGATAACGAGCGTTTTTTGTCCGGACTAAGTAATTTAACATCGTCCTTTAACGGAAAAACAATGGTTTACGATAAAGGTACGGCAAGAGAAATTCCT
>USBU01000275.1 GCA_900553005.1 uncultured Eubacteriales bacterium
CCTATTAAGTCGTCGGCAGCGTCAGATGTGTATAAGAGACAGCTTTCATAGTGGCGGGCAGCCAAATCGTATTCGGCAATAATTTCCGGCTTCAGCCGCGAGCGAAGCTCCGCAAAGTCGTCATCGGGCAGCGAGTTTAGCGTCCTTGCGGCCGCGGACATGAGAGCGCTGTAATTAAGATACGCGTCGGAGGAATAAAGACAGACGGCAAACGCAACGATATTGGCTTCGTTCTCACGTGATACGCCGCGGGCATGAGCAATCTCATGCGCCATAGTAAAGGGCAGCTCGTAAGACGGAATGTTAACGTTGACGTTGGCCTCGGCGGTAAACGGAAAATAAATTCCCGTAATCCCAAGATAACTCATCGGCACGGAAAGAGCCACCTGCTTAGGCCGGACGTCATACTCGGCAAAATATCCGTCCCCGAGGCCGATAAAGCCGGAGTTAATCAATTCGGCCGTTTCGGAAAACGAATGCGGCGGCAAGACGGCTCCCTGCCCGTCCCGCGAAAGCTTGCCCGACGCCTCGTTAAGTCTGTCCACATAATATTCCGCAGCATGATAAACCTGCTCATCGGTCACCGCCGCGTCCGAAATCGCAAGCGTCTCCGTAACGGGCAGCCGATTATAAAGAGGCGCGTAAACAAGCCCGAAAACCGTCAGCGCTATCAGCGCTGCGCACGTCAGGCGGTAAAGATAAAGTTTTACGCGGGCAAAAGACTTTTTTAAAAGCAACGCGATTACCGCAATAAAAAGCGCGGGTACGCCGAGAATGAGGAATACGGCGGTTAACTCATAAAACGAAACGGCCGCCCAATTTGTAAGCGACGAAAGCAAACCGCTCAACAGCCTTGCTATTCCGCGCGCATAAACATACTCGGCTAATACGGGAAACCCCGCCGTAAAAAAAACTACGGCGGCCGCAAGCGCAAGAGAAAGCAAAACCGTGAGACGGTGATTTTTATCGTTTCGATACAGAGGTGCCGGCATGACGTTATTATAACATAAAAACAATGAAAATTATATAAAAAAACGGTAAAATTTTGATTTTTCAGTCAGCGCTTCCCGGCAGCGCAACAAACCTGCGATATTCGGCCGCCGTCAAGCCGGTCTTTTTTCGGCAATAGGCGTTAAACGCCCGCCTGTCAGCAAAGCCGGTTCTTTCTATCACCTGACTTAAGGTCAGACTTCCGTCGCAAAGCAGAACGCGACTTTTTTCAAACCGCACGGCGTCCAGATATTCCTTAGGAGTATATCCGGTGCATTCTTTGAAACGCCGTATAAAATAATACTTGCTGTAACACGCTTCTCGCGCCAGATCGTCAAGCGTCAGCTCCGAAGGAAACTCGTGGCTTATTAACTCGATAACCCTTTCTACGGCGGCGTCGCGCACCAACCCGGTATTATTGCCGCAGCTTTGAGCAAGCACGTCCATAAGTATGGAATAAACTTCAACGGAAACCTTATAGGCATTATCGTCTCCTCTCTTTATCGAGTCACGCAGCGAAGCTACGGCTTCAGTGAAAAATACGCCGTCAAAATTATTGTAAACGCATCCGTGCACCTCGTTAAAGCGCTGAAAAAAGCGAACGGAATCGCTGCCGTATAAATACACGTAATACATTGAAAGCGGAGCCTCGAGACAGCTTATGCGATTATGCAGCCGCTGATCGAAATAAATCAGCGAATTTTTTTCGGCACGATAAAGCCTTCCGTCGTATTCAAGCTGAGCGCGGCCGCCCGTAACATAAAACAAGGCGAAGCCGTTATACCCTTCGCGCTCCATGGAATATCCGGATTTACAGGATACGTAACCAAGCTGAGTGACGTTATATAAAAGATAGTCGCGCCTAACGTCGTCGCGCTGAAACGTAAGATCCGTACCTTCGGCAAAATCAGCCTGTCTTTTAAGAAGCTTTTTCATTTCTGTCACCACGTCACAGCAATTTTTTACACAAATAACCGCAATAAATTTCTCACCTGTCTCTTATACACATC